>JAQTSH010000309.1 GCA_028711405.1 Methanoregula sp. | reverse complement strand
CGGTATGACCGGCATATAGATGCAGACCCGGTCACCCTTCCCGACGCCGAGTTTCTTTAACCCGTTCGCAAACCGCATCACTTCCCGGTAGAGCTGGCGGTAGGTGAAGATCCGTTCTTCCTCATCGGTCTCACCCTTCCAGATGATCGCGACTTTGTTCCTGCGTTCGCCAAGCACATGCCGGTCGAGACAGTTGTACGTGATGTTTGTTTTTGCGTTCACGAACCATTTGGCATACGGATAGTTCCATTCCTTCACTCTGTCCCATGGTGAGAACCAGTGCAGTTGCCCGGCGATCTTTTCCCAGAATTGTCCGGGATCTTTTAAAAATTCATTGTACGTCCAGTTGTAATCACCCATCCAACTGTGCGTCCGGTAGGACGGGTTAGGGGTGTAATATTTTGCCACTGGCATCAATTGTGCGCTTTCTTCCATTCAGCACTTCCATTCTACATTATCAATAATGATGAATTGACATTAATCTTGTGGTCGAAATTCGTAAAATCGTTCAAATTCTCTTTATTTTGCGTTATGGCGCGCGATCCGCACATTTCAGCAAATTTAAATTACGCCACTCCAAACTCTTAGAAACCAAAGAAAAAAAATGGTGAACTGTGCAGGTTTGTGCCCTCCCATGTAAGGCGGCTTGCCCACGTTCATGGAAAGTCTGAGATCAGGTTTGAGTGCGTGTTCAGGTTTCTTGAACAGATCGTATCGCGCATAGTGAAAACTGATTTTAGAAAATTATTTTCCAGAACCTATATTGAGGTGATTGAATGACCCAGAAAATGCTCTCTGAAGCAGAAGGATATGAGATTCTACGAAAATATGACATCCCGGTCCCCGAGTTCCAGATCGTGAAGAACGGGGAAGACGCGGCAGCGGCAGCAGAAAAGATGGGTTGCCCGGTCGTCATGAAGATCATCTCCCCGCAGATCGTGCACAAGAGTGATGCCGGCGGTGTGATTGTCGGTATTGGCAGCAAGAAGGCAGCGCTTGGTGCATTCACGAAGATTATCGATGGAGCGAAAGCGTACAATCCTGATGCTGAAATTAACGGCGTGATCGTTGAACAGCAGGCAGAACCTGGTCTTGAACTTATCATCGGTGGGCGAACGGATCCCGCGTTTGGAAAAGTGATCACGTTCGGCATGGGCGGCACAATGGTGGAGCTGATGAAGGATGTGACGCTCCGTATCCTGCCGGTCACAGAAGAAGAGATCCGCCAGATGGTCAAAGAGATCAACGCGTATCCCCTGATCGCCGGATATCGTGGCGCCAGACCGAAGGACGAGGAGGCACTGGTCCAGATCATCGGGAACATCAGCCGGTTTTTCAACGAGAATGCAGAGATCGTTGAATTTGACGTGAACCCCCTTCGCCTCTACGAAAAAGGCGCATGTGCGGTTGATGCCCGTGTGATCGTCTCCGACACAGTTGGAAGCGTAAAACCCAAGGAACGGATCCCGGTCCCCATCGAATACTTTACACCGCGTTCCATCGCGGTCATCGGTGCTTCGCAGGACTCGACGAAGATGGGGTACGCAATTATGCACAACCTGCTCCACTTCCCCGGACAACTCTACCCGGTGAACAACAAACGGAGTGAGATCCAGGGGCTCAAGGCATATGCCAATATTACGTCCATTCCCGCCCCGGTCGATCTTGCCGTTATCACCGTGCCCGCGATCCATGTGCCGGCGGTTGTTGAAGAATGCGGACAGAAGAAAGTCCCCATGGTCGTCATCATCACTGCGGGATTCAAGGAGATGGGCGAGCAGGGCAGGGCACTTGAAGAGCGGATCGTCGCGATTGCCAGGGGTCACGGCACGCGGATCATCGGACCGAACTGTCTCGGGCTGATCGTTCCGCCGAGAGGAATCGATACGACCTATGTCCACCAGTCCCCGAAGGCAGGCAACATCGCGTTCCTCTCCCAGAGCGGTGCGATCATCAACACCGTGGTCGACTGGAGTCTGGCAAAGAACATCGGGTTCTCAAATGTCATATCGGTTGGCAACCAGGCGGATCTCGATTTCCTTGATTATCTCCGTTATGTGCAGAAAGACGACAAGACAAAGGCGATCATTCTCTACATTGAGCAGGTGACGGATGGCAAAACGTTCATGGACGTGGTGTCCGAAGTTGCCAAAGTGAAACCGGTCATCGCGATCAAATCCGGTTCTTCGCGGAGAGGTCAGGCAGCTGCTTCCTCCCATACCGGGTCTCTCTCCGGTTCCTATGAGGTGTACATGGAAGCTTTCAGGAAGTCCGGAGTCATATCAGTACACACGCTGACCGGTGCATTTCTGGCAGCCCAGATGCTCGCCCACCCGAAGCGGTACCCGAAGGGTAAACGGGCAGTTGTAATAACCAATGCCGGTGGGTTTGCGGTGCTCTCATCTGATTACGCAGAACGGTACGGTATCGAGCTCATCGATCTGCCTGCGGAGGTCATTGATGAGTTGAACGAGTTCCTTCCTGAATTCTGGAACAAGGGCAACCCGATCGATCTCCTTGGTGACGCGAGCGAGAAGCGGTTCGAGAAGACCTTTGCGGTGCTGGCACGGCATGAAGAACTCTGGGACATGGCGTTTATTATCGGGTTCCCGAATCTCGTCCTGACCTCAGAGCATCTGGCAAAACAGATCCTCCACTTCTCGGGCATGACCTCCAACCGGCTCATCGCCACACTCCTTGGCGGGGATTCGATGAATGTCGGAAGAGAGATGTTAAAGGAGAACAGCATCCCGAGTTTCGAGGAACTGGACTTCACATTCCGTGTAATGGGCCGGGTGCTCTGGCAGAAGTTCCGGGTAAAAGCTCCCGGTCTCCTGTAATCTTTTGGCTCAAGAAAGATCGTGTATGAAGGATAGATTAAATTCTAATATTATTATTTTTAAAATTGCGGTTAATTTGGATTTTGATTGGTTTTTTTAAAGGTACTGTTCGTATCAATGACCCAAAAAATGGTGCAGGTATGATTCCTATCTAATCATATTGCCGCCAGGTGTGGTCGCATTTAGTGCAGCGGAAAAACCGGACCTCGCTCTCATCTGCCGCACGGAGC
>JAQTSH010000308.1 GCA_028711405.1 Methanoregula sp. | reverse complement strand
TTTCGCTTCAGGGTTTACCGCGGTCATATCCGGACAGTTTTTTACCGTTTCCATGTATGGTTACATCGATCACCACATCGCAGAAGTACTCTTCTCGACCATTTTCTGCCTGCTGTACAGTTATGCTATCATATCGTCCAGAGATTCAACCATCGACCTGAAACAATTCCAAAGTTTCAAAAAAATCCTCCTGTTGGCATTCATCGCCGGCATCGGTTACCTTCTCGGTCTCTTCACCATGCCGACCATGATCCTCTTTGCCCTGATCGTGGGAGTATATACTATTGTCCAATTCATCGTTGATGTATATCACAGCCACACCGGGGAATATCTTTTACTGATCAATGTCACGGTTTTTGCCACAGCCATCATCGGACTGCTGCTCTTCGGGTTGAAAAATCCGGGACTTGACCTGTCGGCATATACCATCGGACACATCTACGCGTATCTCGGGCTGATCGGCGGGACCGTGGCATTATATCTCCTGGCGCGATATCTTACCGGAAAAAAGAGATGGTATTATCCCGCAGTGCTCGCCGGATGTGCGATTCTATTTGCCGCGATCCTCTTTGTCGCCGCCCCGCAGATCTATAACCTGCTTATCAACTCCCTCTTTGCCTTTTTCGGTCAGCAGCCGATAACCCAGACTGTGCTTGAGGCACGGGGCTGGTCGCTCGATAATGCCTGGAGTTCATTTCATTACGGGCTTCTCCTGTTTGCCGGCGGCGCACTTGTCCTGGTCTGGAATAACCGTAAAGAGGTGTACCCTCACCAGATCTTTGCCCTGGTCTGGTCGCTGGTCATGTTCGTTTCCACGTGGCAGCACATCAGGTACGAATATTATCTTGCAATCAATATCGCACTGCTCTCGGCAGTCTTTATTGGGTTTGCCTTCGAGCGGGCATACCCGGAGATACGCAAGCGGGTAACGTTTATCACGGATAATCCCTCATCCCCGGAACCTGTAAAAAGTGCAAACGATGGTTCCCTGCGGAAAAAGCAGCAGAAAAAAGCAAAGAAAAAAACCGGGCAGATTATATCCACGGACTACCCGGTCATTGTTCTTTTTATCCTCGTTGCCATTGGGGGGATCCTCTTTGCATACACGTCGGCAACGTACAGTTACGCCGGCATATCGGGTGGCGGCGTTCAATTGAATCCCGACTGGAAGGAGTCGCTTGAATGGTTGGGAAACAATACCCCGGATACGGGAGTACAGTACCTTGAAATTTATAATCCAGCGACGTTCAAATATCCCGTGCAATCATACGGCGTCATGTCATGGTGGGACTACGGGCACATGATCACGTTTATCGCAAAACGGATTCCCAACGCAAACCCGTTCCAGCAGGGTGTGTCAGGACCGTACGGTTCCGCAGCATTTTTCGTGACAACACGAGAGGACACTGCCAATACAATCCTGGATAATGACGGCACCCGCTACGTGATCACGGATATTCTCATGGATACCGGAAAGTTCCCGGCAATGGCAACATGGTATAATTCGTCGCTTGCCGAGAACCCGTATATGAAACCGATGTTTATCCCAAAGCAGGACACGACGGGCAACTATGAGTCAGGGCTTTTGTATACTGATGATTATTACCTGACGATGGTATCCCGGCTCCACAACTTCGATGGGTCGATGACAAACGCGACCGGGTGTTATTACATCGAGTATGCCGATTCGGATTTGACCAATATCTCGCTTCCGGTTATTACCAATGCCGTATCGATGAGTCCTGGCGCCGCCCGCGAACGTGCCCGTGCTTATAACCAGAATGCGCAGAAAGGATACCATGCCACCGTGCTCGGGATATCGGTTGTTCAACCATCGGAGGTTGTCCCGGCTCTCTGCCATTACCGGTTAATCCACGAGTCGCCGACAAACGTGTTTAATTCAGCGGTTGTCGATGTGAAGTACGTGAAGGTCTTTGAATATGTCAAAGGCGCACATATCAAAGGCACGGGTATCATCGAACTGCCGCTCGTCACCAATACCGGGAGGAACTTCACCTACCGGCAGGAGAGCGTGAACGGGGAGTTCGTCGTGCCTTATTCAACAACGGGTAGCTCGTATACGGTCAAAGCCAACGGCACATATCATATTGTTGGTACGAGCACGACATTCGATGTGCCCGAATCTGCGATTGTGCAGGGTTTGGTAATTAATTAACCTTTTTTCGTGAAAAATTCAGGATTTATTTGAAATGATTCAAGGATGCGAAATCTGTGGCAGAAGAAGATGCACACCCGGTTCATGTAACTCCCAGTTGCCCGTTTGTGGATGAAGCGTCATCACCGCTACCATGAAATTGTTTGGGAGAGCGACGCAGATCGCAGTGCTCTGCGAGAACTGTGAAGGGGATTAAGGGATCATCGCAAGACACATTCCCAGCCCATGCAAAAATTCCGGATAAAAACGGATGGCATGAATGCCAAACCAGATTTCGACCGGGTCGGGATATGCAGATAGGCTCAAAGCCCGGTCCAGAAGAATGAAAAAACCATTTCAAAGGACTACCGGAAATTAAAGAAGTCCCGCGCCATCTGTTATTGCGCCAGCTCGAGCGTGATCCCGAACCGCCGGGTGGTACCCGAATAACCGCTCGTAAAATCTCCGCCGGTACAATGGCACGAACGGTGCAAAAATCCAGAGTCCTGGCTCTTTGGGGGTTGAATACACCCGATACCATCCAGTGAGATGACGACCCCGGAACCGGATTGTTGCACGGTCACCCGGATCTGCTCCGCACCGGTCCCGACCAGGTCCTCGAAGAGGTCCGTGACCAGATCACTGAAACGATCCGGGTCGACAAGCGTCACAAGAGACTCATCGGGACAGTCAAACGTAACCTCGACATCAAGAAAGAGCGGAGGGGTACCAATCCGTGCGAGAAGCACCTGCACAAACTCGTCATCGTCATCCGTTGACGCGAGGATCTCTTCATCCGAACAGACCCGTGCAGAGTTCCGCCTGATAAGGTTGGCAACAAGGGGCGCAATCGCAAGCGACTGGCGTTCCGTGGGCGGAGAGAAACCGCGTAACGTGGTTGTATAATCCGCGATCAGCCGGCTGGCGCGGGAGA
>JAQTSH010000307.1 GCA_028711405.1 Methanoregula sp. | reverse complement strand
CGGGTCATAGACCACGTCACCCGGTTCGGTTAAACGATCGATGAAGAACCCCGGCAGCTGGGGTTTGAAACAGGCGCGGTACGAGATCTCCTGGATCGAGGCAGCCTGGCGCTGTCGCGCCGTCCAGTAATCGTTCGTGTACCGCGGGATGACCCGCGAGCCATATGCCACGGTCTCGACTTCTGTGGACTGACCTGCGGGACCGGTGAATGAGATCAGGCAATCCAGGAGGGACGGGGTGGGTGTAACGGGGGTTGATGGTGGTGTGCCGAACGCAGTCATCGACATTTGTGCGGTATCGTTGGATCTCATCGGTGGTATTTACTATTGTCCCCGTGGGGTCTAATACCTTACAGGTTATTCCATGACGAGGCTCAGCGCCGGGTGGTATCGCACCATGCCCCAGACATTGTCAAGCGCACCCGGGACGAGAGGCAGCGCCATGAGCGCGTCATCCGGGCAGGAGAAGGTCACATCGATACCCTTGTGGCGGGCGGATACAAACCCGAACTGCGGGTAATACGTCGGGTGCCCCACGACGATGATGATCCGGTGCCCGAGACGCCGGCTGGCTTCACATCCCTCTTCGATGAGCGCCGAACCGATCCCGAGGCACTGGAACTCGGGGAGGACTGCAAGGAGGGCGAGGGCGAGCGCGGGAACTGTCCCGGACCGGGACTCGATCGTGATCGGCGGGAAAAGAATATGCCCGATAATCCGGTCGCCGTGCACCGCGACAAGCGAGAGCGCCAGGTTGAAGTTCCCTTCTGCCCGGAGGGTATCGACGAGCCGGGCCTCTTCGTCCTCCCCGTATGCCTGGCAATGAATGTCAAAGATGTGCTGCCGGTCAGCCGGGATTTCGGGGCGGATAACATAAGAGTCCATCCTCTACTCTTGGGCAGGGCAGGGTAAAATAGGACCGGGTGTGACTGGTCACGCGGATGGAGGCATTGGAATCAATGTAACCCGATGCCGGAAAAATTTTTAAAATGGATCCCGCTATACGGGGAAGTTATGCTCTTTTGGCGCTTCGATGGAGAGCGAAACATTCACGTACATGCCGGAGAGGCTGATCGTATAATTGCCCCGCTGTTTCACTTCGATATTCTTCGGGGACTGGAGCCCGTATTCCTTTCCGTACCCATCATCAGCAACCACTGCGCCCGTATCGTTGTCGGTCACCTTGATTGCGAATACCGCATTCTCGTAGGGGCGCGTGAGATCGATACTTTCGTGATGCTCGGTGGACATGGTCTTGTATTCAAAGTATTTTTTGTCGGTGATGTTCATTGCCACGACATCGAAATTGATGACGAGCGGGGGGTTGAGAAGGTTGAAGAGCACCGGCGGTATCGAGGTGGTTTCAAGGGCTTTGTCCTTGAGGTAGTAGATGTTCGTAAAACCCGCCCGTGCGGGAATGGGAGTCGGGGTAGGTACAGCAACTTTCACCGGTGTCTGGGTTTTTGTGACGACCGGGGCGGCAGCCGTGACAGCCGGGACGACCGGTGTCTGGGTCGTCTCAACCACCGGGACGGCAATAACCGGGGCAGGGTTTTGCAGGTAGACACCGGATCCCATCGAGAAGATGATAATCGTATCGACAATCAGGAACAAAAGGATAACCCCCATCAGCAGTTCCTTTAACGGTTCATCCATACGGGTGCCGTGATGCGGACTCTTTTCGGCTTCGATCTTCTGGATCACCGCGTCAGGTATGTTCAGGGGATTGGCGGTGTCCTTTTCTTCGGCAGGTGAATCTTCCAAAGGTGGTTCTGCAATGGGCGTGACTGGCAGGGAATATTTAGGCGCCGTCGGATTTTTTTCCGGGAGTTTTGGGGAGTCAAAAATAACCTGCTCAATAATGATTGGATTCTCATCCGGTGCGGGTTCTTCCGGTTGCACTAGTGCAGGATGTGCATCAGTATCCAAAACCTCATCCGGCATATCGGGAGGTGCCTGATCAGACATATATAGTGTATAATGATTGTTTTTGTTACTTAATTGTTCTTTTTTGTGGACTACCCGCGCGTGTCTCTCCGGGCGGTAAAACGCATACTTCCCCTGTCATCCGGGTCGTATCCCTGGAAACGGTCTGTCGTTTTCATGGGTCATCAGTTGAGCCTGGTGCCCAAAGGGTACACTCGTTGACCCTGCCCGGAAGGATACCGGTTGAGATCTGAAGCGTTGCAGGCATCTGTATTGATCCGATATCCGGGTGGGCACATGGGGGTACCCCCCCACCGGGATTTCCTTGGGGGGGAGGGGGGATCCCCCCCGGGGACTTCATCCCTATCCGACCCCCCACATGCATACCTCCATTCAAGCGATCAGATCTCCGACGTAAAAAGTCACATTTTTGGCAGTTTTTTATAAGGGACATGTGGGGGGTCGGATGGGGATGGGTGGTTTTTGCCCGCGGGGCACCCCCTGGAAAATCCGGAATTTTCCGGGTGGGGAGATACCCGTATAGACGGTTCATTCCGGGTGCGACCGATACCAATCCGGCCCCCCACATACCGCGTGAGGGGAGGGTGAACCGCGAGGCTCGCGGGAAAGAGCGCGCCCGGTTGTGGATCTGTCCCTTGAGTTGATTGAATTATCCCGGACAAGAAGAACCTCCTCAGCCGCCCACCACCCCGCACGAGAACAAAAAATCCCCGGTACCCCTGCCGACCAAAGTACGTATTACCCTTCACAACAACCCTTTTTCATGAATAGAACCCTTCGGGCATACATCGATCTTCTGCGTCTCCAGTTCTTCTTTGCGTGGATCCTCCTCTTCTCGTCCGGGTATCTCCTCGCGACAACCCTCTATCCCGGCTTTTCTCTTGCCGGGCTCATCCGTGCGGCACTGATCGGGTTCTTCGGGTTTGAAGCCGGGCTTGTCTTGAACGACTATGTCGACCGGGACTACGACAAAAAGGATGTCGAATCCGGTGGATTGACGAAATACTGGCGGGTATTCGGGACACGTCCCCTGGCAGCCGGGTTGATCCCCGCCCGCTCAGCTCTCACCCTCTTCGTCCTGCTCGCCGGGATCGCGACATGTCTCATCCTGACGCTCCCGTACCCGAACTCCCTTTATGTCTTTGGC
>JAQTSH010000306.1 GCA_028711405.1 Methanoregula sp. | reverse complement strand
GCTGCACCGCTCCTTCCCCTGGCACGCGCCGATTGTGTGATGACGATGCTTGTCGGTGCCCGCACCGAGAAAGAACTGCTCTTCATCGATATGCTTGACGAGTGTACCGATGTCGTGATCGCGACCGATGACGGGACGTTCGGTCAAAAAGGCTTTGTGACTACGCTCATGGACGACCTGAACCTCGGCCAGTATGACCGGATTGCGGTCTGCGGTCCTGAGGTGATGATGCGGTCTGTACTCTCGAACGTGGACGGGAAGGGTATCGCGGCACGGGCTGAGTTCTCGCTCCACCGCTATATGAAATGCGGCGTCGGCATCTGCGGTTCCTGCTGTATCGATCCGTCCGGGATGCGGGTCTGCCGGGACGGTCCGGTCTTTTCAGGTGAGATATTAAAGAAGAGCGAGTTCGGGCATTACCACCGGGATGCCAGCGGAAGAAAGAAGAAGATCTGATACCTGCCCGGTCAGGTTCCCACCCCGGGCTTCGTACAAGACCGTGTTCAGTGTCCGGTGTGCCAGTTGAACCACCGCTTCGAATCGCTGCCGGCATCACCGCACAGAACAGACAACACGGTTATCCGGTAAGACTGCCACGGCGACCCGTAACTCACGCGGGATGCCGTCTCGGGAAACAAACCGGACCCCGACCTCGCGGTTTCCGGGTGCCCGGCACTCATGCAGGAACACGTCCCGCAGACCGGGATCGGACATGACCTGTGACAGGGGTTGATCCACCAGCGCCTGCTCCGGGTAGTTCAGCAGGAGCGCGAACGCCGGGTTCACATCCCGGATGAGTCCGGAGGCGGGATCGAACGTGAAGACTCCTCCGGGGAGATGATCGAAGATCGTCCGGAACCGCTGTATTCCGGTACGGTTCTCCTTTGTTATGAAAAAAGTCGCACACGCGACGGCAAGAAAGACGACAAACCAAGAGAGCGATGTGATCGGCTGCCCGCCATACAAAAGCCCATAGACTGTAGAGAGAGCCGGATAGATGCAACTTGTAACGATGGCGAAGTACAGTCCCGTCTGCTGGTAAAAGAAGACGAGCAGAACGATACACACAATATACAAGAACGGGAAGACCTCAATGATATGATGCGTCAGGGCGAAAATAGTCGTAAGAACGGCACCGATAAAGGTGGCTGCAATAAAAAAGAGCGCGATTACTTCCACTTCCGCGCGGGTTAACGCTTCCATTTCGCCTCCAGAAAAATTACCCTTGTGCCCGTACGGGCAGATTTTTTTATATATCCGTGTGAGATCTTCACCCATATATGTTTAGAGGCAGGGATTGTGCTGCCGGTATCCCCGCCATTGCCGAATGGTAAAAATCCCGTCACGGGTGCCGCATGGCTCCATTGATCTTCTCCAGTTCCTCGATCTTGTTGATGTTCGTGAAGGTCACAAGGTCAGGATCAAAGGCTCTCAACTCATCCACCGGGATGAACCGGGAATTCAGGGTATGCACCATCTTCCGCAGCGAGAGCGAATTGTGGCTTGCGAGGTACGAGAGGAGGGCAGTCCGCCGGTAGACCGCATGGAGGGGTTCAAGCATATCCGGATTCCAGATCGGGATCGCCGCGTCAAAATCCCCGATTGCATCGAAGAGATGGGCAACCACCGTCGGATCGACGCACGGCATATCGCAGGCAGAGACAAACACGAGGTCTCCCTGCGCTTCGAGCGACCCCGCATGCAATCCGCCAATCGGACCGATCCCCCCCCGGATGTCCGAGATGCACCGCACCCAGCCAATCCCGGCAAAACGGGTGCACTGCGTCGTATCCCGCGCAACCAGCACGCACTCATCGACCACCTGCCGGAGCGACGAGAGGAGCCGGTCTAAAAAGGTCTTGCCCTGGTACTGGAAGAAATATTTCTCCTGACCGTTCGCCCGCCGGGCTTCCCCGCCGACAAGGATGATCGCCGACCTCACGGGGGATCACCTGGAAGGACATGTGCACCGGAATCCGTGTGCAGGACAGTGTTCTGTTCACCGGGGGACTCGTTCACACTCATTGTTGGCGCCCGCTGACAAAAAATGCTGCGAAACGTCCGTCGCTGCCCGGTCATGGGAGACCCCCGGCACGCTTCTTTTTTTGTGCCCGGATGCTGTTCTCTTCCATCGCGAGCAGATGCTCCTTAATCTCCACCGCCGGAGAGAATCCACCCAGCCCGTGTGCGGCGACGACCCGGTGGCACGGGACCACGAGCGGCGTCGGGTTCTGCGCCATCGCCCGCCCGACCACCCGTGGGGAGGTGCCGACCGTCGCCGCGATCTGCCCGTACGTTGCCCTGCTGCCGTACGGGATCTCCCGCACCGCACGGTAAATCCTGCCAAAGAGGGAATCCTCATCGCAGGCGACGGATTGGAGCGTTAAAAGATCGATGACCTGCCCGGCGCAATACCGCTGGATGGGTGCCGGAACTCCGCCCGGTATGCCGGTTGTGGCGAACCGTACCTGGTGCACCATCGTGCCGCTCCACCGGACATGGACATGCCAGAGCCCGATCCGACAGGAACCCCCGCTCACTTCCATCGTGCGATGCCCTCACGGAACTGTGCCAGATCGCACTCGATCATCTCCTCCCCGATCCAGGCAGGAAGCGCCAAGCGGATGCGTTTGTCAAGGAACCGCCGTTCGCCGAGTACCAGCACGCCATGGTCTTCCGGTGTACGCAGCACCCGCCCAAGCGCCTGGAGCGCCCGGTTGATCGCGGGCAGCGTGTAACAGAGAAACTCACCCTCCTCTCCGTATTTGTGCCGGAAATACTCGATCACCATCTTCCGCACCCGGGTGAACGGCGCGAGCGGGAGCCCGATCACCATCGCCCCGTTCAGCATCTCGCCCCGGTAGTCGAGTCCCTCGCTCCATTTCCCGCCGCAGACGGCAAACATGACCCCGGACTCGCCATGTGACGGCAGGGATAGGAACTCGGCAAGGGCAGCACCCGCGTTGGCGGCGTCCCGTGGCTCGACGAACACCTTTCTCCTGCGGAGCTGGGGGGTTGCCTGGGCGGCATACGATTCGAGGATCTGGTAACTGGGGAAATACAGGGCTCGGTTCCCCTTGAGCGCGGCAAACGCCG
>JAQTSH010000305.1 GCA_028711405.1 Methanoregula sp. | reverse complement strand
GAAATTATTGACGGTAAGCCAGTTTGCTCTTTGCTGAACTATGGGGTAGAATCACAGGCTATCGTTAATCTTCTCGGTGCGCCCTTCAATAAATACTATAATTGAAAAAAGATCTGCCGAATGTCGGGTATCAGATTTCAGGAAAGCCGGATTGACGAATCCTCGCGCAGATCTATTTTGTCCCTGCCAAAAAAGAGTCAAATCCCGATGACAGCAAGGATAATATCCATGATCGGGACCCTCATCCTTTTCTTTTTATTCCCTTCAATGAACCTAAAATGTCACCGACAAATATGCCACAGATGATGGCAAAGATGAGTACAAACTCATGAGATACGGCACCGACTCCCGCAATAACCTCACCGGTATTAAACATATACAAAGACTGGATGAACGCTAAGCCGGGAACCAGCATGAGCACTACGGGGAGTAATACGGTAGAGAGGGGAATTTTGAACATGGGGGCGGCTATCCTGGCATAGAAGGCGAGAATTATCGCCCCGAGAAAGGTTCCCTGCCAGAACCCAAGGGTGTTTCCCGCCTGTACTCCCGCCCATACGAGCACCCCGCATACGATGATCAGCCAGAAATTTTTTGGTAACACGCCATACAGAATTCCCATACCTACCACGAGAAGGGGGATAAAGACCCATGCAAAGACCGGATTAATGCCCGGGAGGGGTTCTGTCACCGCCACCGGGAAAAAATGTTGGGCGATACCTAGACCGAGAACGGCTCCCAATAAGAGTTTTAAAGCGACAAAAAGAGCATTCATGAAGTAAATAATGCCAGAGAGTGTATCGCCGAGGAGGATCTCCCTCGGTGCGATGGTGAGACCAAAACCCGGAATATAGATACTGAGTGCACAGACCGTCACGGTCAGGGGGTGTAGTCCGGGCAGTAACACCCCCATGATACCTGCAAGAAATGCCACAAGTGCAGCGATGAGCAATTCCCGGGCATATTCCACCCGGGAAAACCGCATAGAGAGTAACTCAATTCCAAATGCAATGATTCCAAGAATGCCTCCGATGAGCACATCCAGCCATGATATGCCCAGGAGTACCCCGAAACTCATCCCGGCGAGGAAGTACGCGAGCGCTTTCAGGTAATTGCCATAGATGGACGGGGCATGTTCGATCTCCCTGATCCGTATGAGTCCATCGGCAGGGCTGATCCGACCAGCTTCCACCTCTTCGATAAG
Source organism: Methanoregula sp. (assembly GCA_028711405.1). Lineage (GTDB taxonomy): Archaea > Halobacteriota > Methanomicrobia > Methanomicrobiales > Methanospirillaceae > Methanoregula. The sequence continues at coordinate 1,893 of JAQTSH010000305.1, read as the reverse complement.
GTCCCGCAACTTTCCCAGCCGTGCCATATCATAGTTCGTTCCCCGTGTTGTGGCGATGTGGATTGTCTGGTGGTGCATATCATCCTGCCAGAGGGCGATGATCATGGTACCCGGCACTGCAAGGATCTCCCCCTTGAGTCCCAGTACCGTGATGATGTGATGTATGGTTTTGTCCGTATCATGGGAATGTCCGCCATACTGCTCGGTGGCATGTGTAAGTGCGGTAATAAACCGGACAGAATCATCAAAATGGTGAGTATTGTCGAAAGAATTCATTTCATCACTGGGATCCGTGTCACTCATATCCATCCCTTATCAGTTGTCATGGTAGTGAGATCCCTGAATGCGTGCCTTACCTTCCAGGTACGATTCAACATAGTACTACGCTGATACCATATCTGTTTGTCTTCTCCGGGGTATTGAACCCGGAGTCCGTCCAACGATGATCCTTCGGATTGGACTGGTTCTACAAGGGAGTTGTCTGGGCAGCAACGGCTAAATAGTCCGACAGACCATCTCCCACACGTGAAAGCGATAACGCATCGAAACTGGATACTAACCGGAGTGCTCCTTTTCTGCCTCCTTTGTGCGGCACCGGTGACTGCCATCACCGTGAAGCACATCGATATCACCGTCGCAGAGAACGGAGATGCCTACATCACAGGAGACTACTCGATGAACTGGATGGAGCAGATGGTAGTATACCCGGCGGGACTCTCCATTGTCACGGTCAGTCCCCCCAAACACGCGACCATTCACTCCGTCTCCCCCTCCAGCGTGCAGGTCACCGTGAACAAACTCGCAAAAGTCCGGCACACGAACACCTCCACCACCTACATCACCCCGGCATTCTCGGGAGCGGACGCGACAAATGAACTGAACAAGTTCTGGTTCGCGAACATGGTCAACCTCGACCTCGCGCCCGGCACCCTGACGCTCCGGTTCCCTGACGGTACAACGGTCGAGGATACGGATCTCACGGGCGTGCCCTCGTTCACGCATACGGTTGCCGCACCGCAAACGTGACGGATCGGTCCCGGTCGTGCCCGCGCTGCCGGGTGGGATCGGTCACCCGGTCACGGATACCGGTTCCTGTTTCGCCCCGGTTCCCCCCTGCTCTGCCCGGATCATACCGGGATTCCGGCAGGATCCCAATTCTTTTATCTTCGGGAGAACGCACCTGTATTACATGGCTACACAGGCACGTGCATCCCACATCCTCGTCAAGACCGAGGCAGATGCGCAGCGGATGATGAAACGGATTAATGACGGCGAGGACTTTGCCGAAGTTGCAAAACGGTTCTCCTCCTGCCCATCCGGCAAGAAGGGCGGAGACCTCGGCTGGTTCGGCAAGGGACAGATGGTTCCCGAGTTCGAGCAGGTGGCATTCGAGAACGAGCCGGGCAAGGTCGTTGGACCGGTCAAGACCCAGTTCGGGTACCATGTCATCAAAGTGACCGGGAAAAAATAACCGGGTCACAGTTTTTTCCCGCACGAATCATGCTGGATGTACATGCAGCGTGCGGATCGGTCTGTCCGCTCCCGGTCGGACCAATTTTTATCCCTCGAAATTTTTACCAAGTACTGTTTTCCTCATCTCTTTTCAGGTTCTCGTATTGCGAGCTTTTTTTGCATACGAACACCCACATGATCGGTAACAGACCAAACCATTTTTCAGGTCCACCATGAACATACACGGCATCAAAAAGGAACTCCTCGCCCTGCTTCTCGAACTGGGGCATGACAGTCACCCGAACGAGTTCGTAGCGCTCCTCCGCGAACGTGCCGGTGTGATCGAGGAACTGGACCTGGTACCCGGAACGATCACGAATGAGAGTTCTGCATCGGTACTCTTTGATATGATGCCGCTCGATACCCATCGTGCGGGAAGTG
>JAQTSH010000304.1 GCA_028711405.1 Methanoregula sp. | reverse complement strand
CCCGGTACGGGCACCGGCACGCCGTCCTCCTCATCGTCCTTGTGGCAGTGTTTATGGCGGTGATTGACGGAACGGTCGTCAATATCGCCCTCCCGACCATGACCCGGTCGTTCGCGGTCGATCTCGAAAATACGCAATGGACGGTCACTGCATATCTCATCACGATGACGAGCCTGCTCCTTGTCTTCGGTAAGGTCTCGGAATATATCGGGCGGGCACGGCTCTTTTTTGTCGGCATCATCATCTTCACGGCAAGTTCGCTTGCCTGTGGGCTCGCAACAACGCTGTCCGGGTTGATCTTCTTCCGCGTACTGCAAGGGGCAGGGGCGGCGATGCTCTTCTCCATCTCATCGGCGCTCATCTTCGAGACAGCCCCGCACGCTGAACAGGGGCGGTCGATGGGCTATCTCGGGTCGACGGTTGCCATTGGCAGTATCGCAGGTCCGGTGGTCGGGGGACTGATTGTCGATACGCTGGGCTGGCAGTACTGCTTTTTTATCAACATCCCCATCGGCATACTCCTTGTCATTGCGGCAGTCCGGTACCTCCGGTTTGAAAAGACCTCTTCGGCACCGTTCTCGCTCGATCTGCCAGGCGCTGCGATGATGACCTCGGCGTTTGTCTTTTTGATCCTCGGATTGGGAAATCTCGCTGCGGACACGGAGATCACACCGGTCACGATTCTCTTCTTCTGTGCGTGTGTTCTCCTTTTTTTCTTCTTTGTCCTGCACGAACGGCGCTGTGCGGCACCGCTTCTCGATCTCTCAATCTTCTCAGTCTCCCGGTTCTCCCTTCCGCTCATCGGGCTGTTGTTTGTCTTTATTGCCAACTTTATCATGATCGTTGTCGGTCCGTTCTATTTTGAAGGTGTCCTCGATTACCGCCCGGCGCAGGTGGGACTCGCGTTTCTTATCAGCCCGGCGCTGATCATGATCGTTGCCCCTATCTCCGGCACACTCTTTGACCGGTACCGGAACCCGTACCTGGCAACCGCCGGGGTCTGTGTTGTTGCGTTCGCGTTTGCCCTGCTCTCCATCTTCACGCTTGACGGGAACGTGACCGGTATCCTGTGCGCGTTTGTGCTCGCAGGCATCGGGAACGGGTTCTTCCAGAGCCCGAACAACACCGCGATCATGAGCGCCCTGCCCCGCGAGAAGATCGACATCGCGTCGAGTGTGACCGCAACGGCGCGGAATCTCGGGATGGCACTCGGGGTCTCGTTCGGGAGCATCCTCCTATCGGTTCAGTTTCTTCAGGCAGGGTATTTCGGAGATGTGTTGCATGTCGCTCCGTCCCTTCTCGCCACCTCCACCAGTCACATCATGATCGTCTGTTGCCTGCTCTGCGGGATTGTGGCGCTCATTTCGTTACGACGATAGGATCCTGCCGGAACGGGTAGAACGGGGCATGCGCTTTTGTGAATATCCGGTGCGGCGAACCCGTGCGAGGAATGATGCGGTTACGATCCCGTGACGGTGCCCGCACACATCGCGATACCTCGCGTTGGGTGGGGGAGTCATACAATCGGGACAAGCCGGGGTTTTACAACTATCTCCCGACGTTAAAAAAAAGATTCTGCCCGTTCATATGAACGGGTCTGGTGGAAATTCAGGAGTTATCCGGCTTTTGCCCGGGATTCGCATCCGGAATCAGATCCGGTTTCTGGTCTGTTATCAAAGTCTGGTTCTGCATGGGATTCGCATCCGGAACCGAATCTGTTTTTTGTTCCGGCGCCGGACCCTGGTTTTGCACGGGTTGGGTTTCGGTATCCGGGGTTTGCTTTTGAGGAGGAAGTGCCGCGGTCACGGGAAGTACACCGTCATTTTGAGGGGGCGTTCCCGCCGCATCGGGTGTCACACCCTGCCCGTTGTCCAGTTCCGGTTCGACAATCGCAACACCGATCAACTTGTCCTTCTCATCGAGCTTCATGATCCGGACACCTTTCGTATTCCGCCCGGTGATCCGGACTTCCGAGACCCGTGTCCGGATGACAACCCCTTCTGCCGTCATGACGAGGATCTCATCAGTATCTGATACGGCACGCGACTCGATGACCACTGCATCGCGTTCCACCTGCATGTTCCGGACCCCGAGGGTGCCACGCCCGTGTCCCCGGAAGTCGTCGAATTCAGTCCGCTTGCCGAATCCGACATCCGAGATCGTAAGGAGATGATCTTTTTCCACAAGGGAGAGTGCGACGACCGTATCCTCGCCCCGCAACTTCATACCCCTCACGCCCTGGGAATTTCGCCCGGTCGCGCGCACAGACTCTTCAGAAAACCGGAGGCTGTACCCGAACCGGGTGGAGAGGACGACCTCTTTTGTGCCATCGGTCAGAATCACATCGACAAGCCGGTCGTTCTCTTTTGTCGTGATCGCATTCGTGCCGGTCGTGCGGGGATTCGAGAACTCGTTCAACGGTATCTTGATCGCCCGCCCAAGTTTGGTCGCAAAGAGCAGGAACCGGTCCTCCCGGAACTTCTGGATCGGAATGACCGTTGTCACCACTTCGTCCTTTAAGTTGAGGAGATTCACAATCGGTTTCCCTTTTGCCACTCGGGAACTCTCCGGAATCTGGTAGACCTTCAGCCAGTAGACCCTGCCGAGGTTGGTAAAGCAGAGCAGGTAATCCTTGATCCCTGCCATGAAGATCGAATCAACGACATCATCGTCTTTTGTTGTCATGCCGGTGACACCATGCCCGCCGCGCCGCTGCTTGCGGTACGTGTCCGGATCGATCCGTTTTATGTAATTGGCGGTCGTAATTGAGACGAGCACGTTCTTGTCCTCGATCAGGTCTTCGGTTGTCAGGTCACCGGCGAACCCGGCGATCTGCGTCCGTCGGGCATCCCCGAACTTCTCGGCGATTGCTGAGATCTCTTTTCGGATCTCGTCTTTTATGCTCGCTTCACTCGCGAGGATATGAGAGAGCCGGTCGATCTCGGCAACAAGCGCTGCCTTCTCATCTGTAATCTTCTGTTGTTCCAGCGCAGCGAGGCGGCGCAACTGCATCTGGAGGATCGCATTTGCCTGCGGTTCATCGAGCCCGAACTGTGCGATGAGGGCGCCACGGGCATTCTCAACCGTGGCAGATGCACGGAT
>JAQTSH010000029.1 GCA_028711405.1 Methanoregula sp. | reverse complement strand
TATGAAGATACTCGTTGTTGGCGGGGGTGGACGAGAGCATGCGATTGCCCGTGCGATGTCCCGCAACAGTGAGACAGCACTTTTCTCCGTCATGGCGAAGAAGAATCCGGGCATTGCAGCTATTGCCCGAAAGGTGTGCATCGCCAGCGAGACGGATGTCTCCCGCGTGGTCGCGTTCGCGCACGAGACCGGATCGGAATATGCCTTTATCGGTCCCGAAGCCCCGCTCGAAGCGGGCATTGTCGACCACCTCGAAGCAGCGGGTGTCGCCTGCGTCGGACCGACACGGGCAGCAGCGCGCCTGGAAACCGACAAGGCGTTCTGCCGCGAACTGATGGCAGAGCACCGTATCGCAGGGTGCCCGGCATACCGGATCTTCCATGACGCAGCAGAAGCGATCACCTTTATCCGGGAACACGAGGGAGATCTCGCGGTGAAACCGATCGGGTTGACCGGCGGGAAAGGCGTCCGGATCATGGGCGATCAGATCGATCGTGCAGGTGCGATTGCGTATGTAAAGCAGATCAAGGGAGAGGTTGTGCTCGAAGAACGCCTGCGCGGGGAGGAGTTCACCCTGCAGGCATTTGTGGACGGTAAAACCCTTGTGCCCATGCCTCTTGTGCAGGATCATAAGCGCGCGTTTGAGGGGGATGCGGGTCCGAACACGGGAGGCATGGGCTCCTACTCGATGCCCGACCATTCGCTGCCCTTTGTGACGACCGGGGATTATGAACAGGCAATCGCCATCATGAAATCCGTTGTCGTCGTGATGTCACGGACCGGCACCCCCTACAAAGGAATCCTGTACGGGCAGTTCATGAACACAGCGGATGGTCCCAAGGTGATTGAGTTCAACGCGCGGTTTGGAGATCCGGAGGCGATGAACGTGCTCACTCTGCTCTCATCAGATCTATCTGATATCGTCACCCGTATCACGAAGGGTTCGCTCTCGCGGGGACAGGTCTCGTTCAAGCAGGAAGCCACGGTCTGTAAATATCTCGTTCCCGCCGGGTATCCCGATTCCCCCCGCAAAGGCGACCTTCTGACCGTGAAAGACCCCGCCCCTGCCACCCTGTATTATGCGAACGTTGAGGAACGGGAGGGGCAGCTCTATACCCTGTCATCCCGCACGCTGGCGTTTGTCGGAACGGGAAAGACGCTCGATGAAGCGGAACAGGCAGCCGAGACCGCAGCGTCGGCAGTGACGGGCAAGGTACGCCACCGAAGGGATATCGGGACACAGGCACTTCTCACCCAGCGCATTGCCCACATGAAGGAGTTGCGATGAAAAAAGATTTTTTATCCATCCTGGATATCACACGAGAGGAACTGTTTGAGATTCTTACGCTTGCCGAGCGGCTGAAACGGCAGAAGAGAGCCGGGGTGCCGCATGAACTGTTGCGCAGCATGACGCTCGCGATGATCTTTGAGAAGTCCTCGACCCGTACCCATATCTCATTTGAGGTGGGCATGAACGAGCTGGGCGGGCACGCGCTCTTTCTGAATGCAAAAGATCTCCAGATCGGGCGCGGGGAAGAGATCCGGGACACCGCGCGGGTTGCATCCCGGTATGTCTCCGCCGTGATGATCCGCGCCAACCGGCACAGCACCATCGAGGAACTGGCTGCCCACGCAACAATCCCGGTCATCAACGGGCTTTCGGACAGTGAGCATCCCTGCCAGCTCCTCGCAGATATCCTGACAGCAAAGGAGCACTTCGGCGAGATCCGCGATCTCCGGGTCGCCTGGGTCGGTGATGGAAACAATGTCTGCAACTCGCTCGTCCTCTCATCCGCGCTGACCGGCATGGATATCACGGTCGCAAGCCCGAACGGGTATGAGGTGTCACCGGCAGTAGTGCAGCACGCGGTGTCGCTCGGCGGAAAGGTCAGGACGGTAAAAACACCGGAAGAGGCGGTCAAAGACACGCACATCATCTTCACCGACACATGGGTCTCGATGGGGGACGAAGCAGAGCGCGCGAAACGCCTCTCTGCCTTCCAGGGGTTCACGGTCGATGACCGGCTGCTCCGGTGCGCCATGCCGGATGCGCGGGTCCTCCATTGCCTGCCCGCCCACCGGGGGGAAGAGATCACCGGGGATGTGATTGACGGGGATCAGAGCCTTGTCTGGGATGAAGCGGAAAACCGGCTCCACGCGCAGAAGGCATTGCTTGTAAAATTACTGAAAAAATAACTGATTGCTTAATTTTTTTGTGCGGTTCTCTTGCAACTGCATCTTTATTGCTCTTCTCGTGATCATACCTCACGGCATTTCCCTGATGGGTCTGTGCGCGATCCGGGTTCACGGGGGATCATAGTATCCATGGCAAGCCGGTATTTTATAGGGTTCTTACTTACCCGATACGATGCGCCTATTTAAGGAATTTTTTTACTCCCCTATAAAATTCTTGAGCCGGTCAAACATATACTGCTCAACTTGGATCGCTACATCCTGTTTGGCACGAAACGCAAGAAGTTCGCGTTCATCGCCGTCCATGTTGGCAAATTTCAACCGTTGTTTGCGTTCGACGACCTCAACATCGAACTTCGTTGCAATCTCGGAGATGATCGTTCTCGGTACACCCGGGGGGACGAGCACATCGAACAAGGGTTCTTCTGTCTGTTCAGTATTCGGTTCTGCCTGGGGTTCTTGTGGGGATTCTTGTTTGGATTCTTCAGCCATAATACACCATATTCACTTTCCAATTTTTATTCGCCGGCTCATAATACAGGGACCGCCCCGGACGCCGCCGATGGGATTTTTCGGTTTCCCAAGCGAGTTCATGCACCGCCCCATGAGGGAGGCGCCACGGGCAAGACCGTCATCCACGAAGACCAGGTGGTCATTCGGATCGTCGAACAGGTTGCGTTCGATGATCCCCTCAAGGATATACTCCGGTTTCCGCCCGGAGATCGCCGCCCGTCCGGTAAACCCGATGGAGGAGTTCCGGGGCACAAGGTTTTGTTCCACGGCGACATCGATGAGCCGGAGCGCCATCCTCGCGCAGACACGGTCGACCACTTCATTTAACGTCGCGAGGTTATAATTTTTATGAATTCTTTCTCCGACAGCGAGCAGTTTGTCGAGATCGCTTGAATTCACCCCGCAGTCACACCCAATCATCGCGATACCGGACTCCTTTGCGAGCCGCGCGTTCACGGGCACCCTTCCGAACCGGTCCCGCTCGGGGGGGACAATGCGGATATCGATGTGTTCGTGGCACTCCGCGACCAAATTCTCGATCACCTTCCGGTTGCCGCCGGAGAAGAACCCGCCGCTCACGCTGTGCTCACCAAAGATGTCAAGCGCCGTGCCCGTCCGTGCCTGAACGAGCCCGGTACCGCGCACAATCGCATCGGGGATTGCACCGGCAAGCCCGCAGAAGTTCCCTACGGTCTTCGCAAAGGGGTTCGGGTTGTCCGGGCTCACATCGCTTGTGATCCTGCCATCGAGCGTCGTGCCAAAGTCGATAGAGATACAGGGGTTCCGGAAATCCACCGGCGTCCATTTTGCACCTTCCTTGATCCCCGCCATGGCAAGTTCACCTTCCATCTCGTTTGCGACCATCTCGACACCGGTGGATCCGACCGGCGGGATAACCCCTGCTACCGCACCAATGAAGACCACCTTATCGGCAAAACTGAAGGGCTGGAGTTTTTCAGACTGGTTCGCCTTGGACATAGGCGGGGTCATCTTCCTCGGAGGAACGCCCGCAATGAGACAGCCGTTTGCGAGCGCGATGACGAAGTCCCCGATCTGGTCCGGGGATTCCATCTCAGCCACGACCCCGGTGCTGCGGACGACAAAGTCAAGATCCTTCTTGAGATCGAGGCGCGCCTCTTCATGGCATTTGATGAGGGTATCGCGCACCAGTTCCGTCACGGCTTCACGGGTAAGCTCCGTCCCGTCCAGGGTCTCGCCAAAGATCTCCTCGCCGGGCTTGGGTTTTCGTATATCCCGGCTCATGCTGACGTGCTTGTTGATCACGTAGGACATACCGGTTTCAAGGCTCACGCCCGTGAGGATACACTTGGTCGTAGTATTTCCCATCTCAACCGACGCGACGATAAAATACGGCTTGTTCTTGTACTCGGGAACCTGCATCCCGGCTCCGTGCGCGATCGAGGGGGGCGGTGGGCTTTCAACGATATGCGGTTTGGGTTTTGTGAGACGGCTGAAAAAACTGGCGCACATAGTATTCGATTTGGTTGTCAATCGATATAATATTCTATTTGGATCCGTAGGGTTCACGCGGTTCCCGCACAGGAAAGGCTGATGGATCACTAACCCGTTTTTACACAAAGCATAAGCATGAACAGAGTATAAAACAGACTAGTGGCGAAATCGCCAGCACAGGGAGGAATCATACAATGGTCACGTTATCTGCAGAAGCGAAAGAGGTTTTTGGAAAGAACAAGGTCTTTGCCATTGCCACAGCATCGAAGACCGGCATCCCCAATGTTGCCCCGATGGCAACCGTCCAGCTGGTCAGTGATGACACAATCTGGATCGGGGACAACTACATGGTAAAGACCCTCGCAAATGTGAAGGAGAACCCTTTTCTCGCGCTCTATGTCTGGGATCCGGAGAAGAAGCGCTGTTTCCAGATCAAGGGAACGGTCACGGTGAAGACAAGCGGTGCCGACTACGAGAAGATCAAGGCACTGATCAAGGCAAAGGGTCCGCATTACCCGGCGAAGGGTTTGTTGATCGTGAAGATCACCGAGGTCTTTGAGTGCACTCCGGGACCGAACGCCGGGAAAAAAATTGAATAAACAGATCGGAAACGATCAAAAAAACCGGGAAAGATCTGAAAAGATCTCTCATTTTTTCGAGGTTTTCCGGGTCTTCCGGGCGTGCACAAGTCGCCCCTGGAGACCGAAGTAATGCGACACGCCGATCGCGTGGCACTGGTCAATCGATGAACTGTCAAAGGAGACCAGGTCATCGGAGTAAATCGCATCCGGGGAACTTCTGCCGAGCACCCGTACGCTGCCCTTGTAGAGTTCGAGATCCACGCTGCCATTCACCCGCTCCTGCGTCGTGTCGATAAAGGCGTTCAGCGCCGCGTAGAGGGGTTCGTACACGAGTCCTTTATACGCGAGCTCGGACCACTTGTCATCCACCATCCGTTTGAAGGCGAGCTCCTGCCGGGTCAGGACAAGCGCTTCCAGGTCCCGGTGCGCCGCGAGGATAACGGTGGCTGCCGGGTGCTCGTAGTTCTCCCGCGCTTTCAAGCCCAGGATCCGGTCTTCGATCATGTCGTTCCTGCCCACACCGTGTTTGCCGGCAAGGACGTTTAACGCCCCGATCAGCGCATAGCCGGAGAGTTTCTTCCCATCCAGGGTGACCGGTACACCAGCCTCAAATCCGAGGGTGATCTTCCGGGGTTTTTCCGGGGCTTTCTCAGGGGAGACAGTCCAAAGGTAGATCTCTTCAGGGGGGTGGAAGGCAGGATCCTCCAGTTTTCCGCCTTCGATACTCCGGCTCCAGCAGTTCTCATCCATGCTCCACGGTTTATCTTTCTTCACTGGTACCGGGATATCGTGCTCCTGAGCGTACCCGATCTCCCAGTCCCGGGTGAGGTTCAGTTCACGGATCGGTGCGACCACTTCGAGCCCGGCGCCCCGGATGACGAGGTCGAACCGGAGCTGGTCGTTGCCCTTCCCGGTGCACCCGTGCGCGACCGCGGTCGCCTTCTCCTTTCGTGCAATCTTCACTACCTCTTCGGCAATGAGCGGGCGCGCAAGCGATGTCCCCATCGGGTAACCCTCATAGGAACCATTTGCCTTGATCGCGGGAAAGATGTGGTCACGGACAAACTTCTCCCTCAGATCGAGCGTGTAATGGCGGTCGGCAAATTTCTTCCCCTTTTTCGTCGCCATCTCGATCTCGTCATCGCTCTGCCCGACGTTTGCGGCAACCGTGACGACGCGGTCATATTCATAGCGTTCTTTTAAGAGCGGAATACAGATGGAGGTGTCAAGTCCTCCGGAATATGCAAGTACAATCGTTCCTTTTCCCATGATAGATACTCCGTATAGGGTCTTGTTTGTACTCATACGAGGTCTCGGTTTATAATTTCTCATGCAACCGGGGTCATCCATAACCCTGTGCAGTAAGAGACGTATCATGCCATCGGGATGTGGTGTACGGGATTCCCATCCAATGCGGGATGGTGATACCAATTTAAAAAACGAAAACGAAAACGAAAACGAGAACGAAAAATTTTTGGTATTCAGGATCTGATCCTGAATCTTTTATTACCTCAGATTAGTTTGTTACCACAATCTTTCCAACCATGACCGGCTGGTACACAGAGGTGTAGTCGTAGGATCCTGCCTTATCGAAGGTAACGGAGTAGTTTCCATCGTGCGGAATCGATACCATGCCAGTACCGAAGTATGCTCCGGACTGGTCACCGATTGCCTGTAACGTGTGGTCCTTGTAGGGGTCCTTATCCATCCAGATGACCTTGGTTCCAGTCTTCACGTATGCTGTGATATCCGGGACAATTGTCAGATCTTGCGTGAACGTGATAAGATAGGTCGGAACGGGGGTTGGAACTGCGGTGACATTCACGATCTTCGTCACATTCACATCAATTTTCGTCACATTGACGGTGATGTTCTTCACTTCGGGTGTTGGCACGACCGTGGTAACAACCGTTGTCGGTGCAACGGTTGTCGGCACCGGGGTTGGTGTGACTACGGGAGTTGCCGGCTGGGATGTGCATCCCGCGAGCAGGATCCCGATGAACAGGACTGCAAGTACAACAAGAATTTTCTTCATGCATGTTTTTTTGTTATCTCGCTATATAAGCATATTCAATTATTCTGGTGAGCCGGACGGTAAAAAAGGAAAAGAGACCCTGCTCCATGAGACTGCCTTAAAAAGGATGATGCCATTTTTCCGGGGTTTTAATTCAGGTAATGGCTCAAAGGTTCCAGCGTCATCTTCTCGCGCTTGATCGCATCGATGGCAAGCGCTGCCGCCCGCGCTGCCTGGAGGGTCGTGATATACGGGATACTGAAGTCCACTGCCGCACGCATGATCTGGTAATGGTCCTGCCGGGACTGCTTGTCCTGAGGGGTATTGATGATCAACCGGATCTCCCCATGACGCATCATATCGAGGACGTTCGGGGAACCTTCCTGCACCTTCCTCACCAGGTGCGCTTCGACCCCCGCCGCATAGAGGTAGTCCACCGTTCCTTCCGTCCCGTAGAGCGTAAGTCCCAGATCGCGCAGGTTCCGGGCGATGGGGATCACATCGTCCTTCTGTTCGATATTGACGGAGATGAAGATATTTCCTTTCAGGGGGAGCTCGTTGTCCGCCGAGATACAGGCTTTATAGAACGCAAGCCCGAAGTCATAATCGATCCCCATCACTTCTCCGGTGCTCTTCATCTCAGGTCCGAGCATCGTATCCACGCCGGCGAGTTTGCTGAACGGGAGCAGCACCTCTTTTACCGCCACATGCCCGATCTCGCGCTCGACATAGCCAAGATCGCGCAGTCGTTTGCCCATGATCACCTTGGCAGCAATCTTCGCAAGCGGAATCCCCGTCGCCTTCGCCACGAACGGCACGGTCCGGCTCGCTCGCGGATTTGCCTCCAGGATATAGACTACGTTGTCCTTGACCGCCAGCTGGAGGTTCACAAGCCCGATCACGCCCAGACCCAGGGCAATCTTCCGGGTGTAGTCGCGCACGGTGGCAAGGACTTCGGGAGAGAGCGACTGTGTAGGAATGACACAGGCAGAGTCGCCCGAATGGATCCCCGCCTGCTCGATGTGTTCCATGATGCCCCCGATGAGGACGTCTTCGCCATCGCAGACAGCATCCACATCGAGCTCGATCGCGTTCTGGAGATAGGAATCGATGAGCACTGGATGGTTCCGGGCGACGCGCACCGCTTCCGTGATGTACTTGTCCAGTTCAGCCGCGTCATGCGCAATCTCCATTGCCCTGCCCCCAAGTACAAAAGAGGGGCGGACAAGCACGGGATACCCGATCTCTTCTGCCTTTGTGCGGGCTTCTGCTTCGGAATAGGCTGAAGCATTCCTCGGACTGGGGATCTCAAGGCGGGTCAGGAGCACGCTGAACCGGTCACGGTCCTCAGCGATATCCATCGCGTCCGGGCTGGTACCGAGAATACGGGTGTCAAGACCGCAGCGCGAGATCTCCTGTTCGATGGGGACGGCAAGATTGACCGCATTCTGCCCGCCGAACTGCACCATCACACCGAAGTAATGATCGGATTTTAAAATATTCATGATATCTTCGATCTGCATCGGCTCAAAGAAGAGCCGGTCGGACGTATCGAAGTCGGTTGAGACGGTCTCCGGGTTATTGTTCACGATATGGACTTCCACACCCTCTTCCCGGAGCGCCTTCACTGCATGCACGGTACAATAATCGAACTCGATCCCCTGCCCGATCCGGATCGGACCGGAACCCAGGATGAGCACCTTCTGCCGTTTGTCCGGCACAATCTCCGTGACCAAATCATGGGTGGAGTAGAAATACGGCGTGACTGCGGGGAACTCCGCAGCACAGGTATCCACCATCTTGTATGCCGGCAGACCCACAATCGTTTCGACCACGGCATCGGTTTTTCCGGTGTACTTTGCGATCTCCGCGTTGGAGAAGCCCATCTGTTTTGCCTCCCGGAGCACCTCCGGGGGACTGGCGGGGGTCAGCTGCTTCTCGATATCGACGAGATTTTTAATTTTTTCGAGGAAAAATGGGGTGATCGCGGTGAGTTGCACGATCTCTTCGAGCGTGAACCCCTGCCGGAACGCATCGAAAAGGCAATGGAACCGTTCATCAGTCGGGCGCGACAGGATCATCCGGATCTCGCTTGGACTCGTGTGGGTCAGCACATCGGTGTCAAGGGAGCGCTTTGCCTTCATGAACGCTTCCTCAAGCGTCCTCCCGATTGCCATCACCTCACCGGTACTCTTCATCGCGGTGGAGAGCGTCCGGTCAGCGCCTTTGAACTTGTCAAAGGGCCAGCGCGGAACTTTTACGACGATATAATCAATCGAAGGTTCAAACGATGCCTTGGTGCACCCGGTTACCGCGTTGGTGATCTCATCAAGATTCATACCGATGGCAATCTTGGCTGCCACCCGTGCAATGGGATAACCGGTCGCTTTTGATGCGAGGGCGGATGACCGGGAGACACGGGGGTTCACCTCGATCACCCGGTACTTTCCGTCCAGGTACGCAAACTGGATGTTGCACCCGCCCTGAACATCAAGGGCACGGATAATCTTGATTGCCGCGCTCCGCAGGGTCTGGAACTCATCATCCCGCAGGGTTAAAATCGGCGCGACAACGACACTCTCGCCGGTATGGATCCCCATCGGGTCGACATTCTCCATCCCGCAGATGATGACACAGGTATCGGCTGAATCCCGCATCACTTCAAACTCGATCTCCTTCCAGCCCATCACGCTCTCTTCGATCAGGACCTGGTGGATCCGGGAACGGGAGAGCCCCAGTTCGACAATCCGTGTCAACTCTACTTTTGTCTGCGCTATTCCGCCACCCGCGCCACCCATCGTGTACGCCGGGCGCACGACTGCGGGAAGCCCGATGTCCCGGATGGCGTCATCGATCTGCATGAGCGATGTGAGGATCGTACTCTTCGGCACCGGTTCACCGATCTCGTTCATCAGATCCCGGAACTTCGACCGGTCTTCTCCTTTATAGATCGCCTCAAGGGGTGTCCCGAGAATCTCGACTCCCTTTAATGCGCCCATCTCCGCCAGTTCGGCAGTGAGATTGAGCCCGGTCTGACCGCCCATGCCGGAGAGGATGCCATCGGGTTTCTCCTTCTCGATGATCTTAGCGATCACATCGGCGCGCAACGGCTCGATATAGATGACATCAGCAGTTTCCGGGTCGGTCATGATCGTTGCCGGGTTGGAGTTGACGAGCACGACGCTGACACCCTCCTCGCGGAGGGACCGGCATGCCTGTGTGCCAGAGAAATCAAATTCTGCCGCCTGCCCGATCTGGATCGGTCCGGAACCGATGATCAGCACTTTTTTGATCTGCTGCTTCTTCGGCATCAGCTGATCCTCCTGAAGAGTGAATCAAAGAAGGGCAATTCGGTATCACGCGGTCCGCCATGGGCTTCGGGATGGAACTGGACGCAGGTGAGGTTCAGGGCATCATTGAGGAATCCTTCAACCGTGCCATCGTTGACATTGGTATAGGAGACACGGCACCCTTCCGGCAGTGAGTCTCCATCGACGGCAAAACCATGGTTCTGGGTGGTGATGAAGATCCGCCCGTGCATGTCCCGCACCGGCTGGTTTGCACCCCGGTGCCCGAACTTGAGCTTGTAGGTGTTCCCACCGAGGGCAAGAGCCGAGATCTGGTTGCCCATGCAGATGCCAAAGACGGGCAGTTCCCCAAGAAGCGCCTTCACGCACCGGATCGTATCGGTCGCACGTTTCGGGTCACCGGGACCGTTGCTGATGAAGAGGGCGTCGGGTTTGCAGGCGAGGATCTCATCAGCCCTGATGTCGTGGGGGAAGATATGAAGGTCGGCATTCCGTGTGGCAAGGCTTATTACCATATTCTTTTTTATGCCAAGATCGATGACGGCGATCCGCTTGCCTTTGCCGGGGATATGGTAGGGGGTTGTACAGGATACTTCCGGTATCAGGGTGGTGTCGGAGATATCCGGGGCGTTGCGTGCACGGGCAACCGCTGCTTCACCGTCATCCGAACCGACGATCAACGCTGCTTTCATTGTGCCGTGCAGGCGGGTCTTGATCGTGAGGGCGCGGGTATCCACACCGTGCATCCCAAAAAGATTGTGCTCCTCAAAATAGTTCCGGACTGAAGGCAGTGCGGACGGTTTATCGCAGATCTCTTTTGCGATGCAGGCGAGGGCTCTTACACGGGGATTCTGAAAATTCAGTTCATCCACACCGTAATTGCCGATCAAAGGGAACGTGAACATCAGGATCTGTCCGGCGTAACTGGGGTCAGTGAGTGACTCCATGTACCCGGTCATCTGGGTGTTAAAGACGAGTTCCCCACAACACTCGCCTTCAACACCAAACCCATCCCCAATAACATATTCACCATCTTCAAGTCCCAGAACCGCCTTCATGATTTCCATATCATATGTGCCGGAGGTGTTATTAACGATAATGCAGTTACCATGTTGCCCCGTGATTCAGAAGAGATCTTGTCGTAATTTTTCTAAAATGCCGGCATGAAACAGACGATTCACCGGTTAAAAAACAACCCGTTGCTGCAATTGGTTGCTGAAGAGGGATATGCATAAAAAGATAAACAGTCGATATTCATTCATCTCACCGGTGTGCTCACTGGAAATGGAGAGTGAATGAAAAAATGGGAACATTTGGAAGGAAGATTGTTGACGCTGATGTGGAGGAACTGGTCAAACTCCTCAACAAAGCATATTCCGATGAATGGCTCGCATACTACCAGTACTGGATCGGCTCCAAGATCGTCCGGGGACCAAACAAGGAAGCCGTGATCGCCGAATTGACCATTCATGCAACCGAAGAACTGGGGCATGCGACATTACTCACCACCCGCATCATCCAGCTTGGCGGCACACCGGTCATCAAACCGCAGGACTGGCTCAAACTCACCAACTGCGGGTATGACGCACCGGAAGATCCCTCGGTGTTTAAGGTACTTGAGCAGAATATCAAGGGCGAGCAGTGTGCAATTAAGACGTACAACAGCCTCATGAAGAAGACTAAGGACAAGGACCCCATCACGAACAATATGATCCTCGGCATTCTCCAGATGGAAGTGGAGCACGAAGAGGATCTCCAGTCACTGTTGGAAGACATCAACGTGATGATGAAGAAGCGGTAGAATCCACCCACCCTTCAACCGAAAACGGTGCTGAACCGTTTTCACCAGACCATTTTTTTGTTGTACTCAATATATGAGCAATTCAGATTGTTGTTATTTCACCGATCAATAACCCAGACCGGTTTTATATGTCTTACAATTCTTATTGATACTTTGCGGCGGGTTCATTCCCGCAAGGGGGATACGATAACAGGGATGTCATCAACTCATTCACAAACTGCACTGTTCTCCATTCAGGTTGGATCATACCTAAAAATACGATTGGTCATTTATACACTGCTGGAGAAGATCTCTGCAATTTGAAGGAATTTTTTCTCCAATGATGGCATTATTTATTCTCGCTGATTCCGGTTTTAACGATGTGGTTAATATAGCAGCGCAATAAACAATATCGGATTGAGGTGTGATATGGCAGAAGGTTCAGATTGGGAAGCGATCAAGCGCAAGTATCATTACCGGTGCGTTATCTGCCGGCAGCCGGAGAAGGTGGCGGGTAGACTGATACAGGTGCAGGTCGAGAGTGCAGTGATTCCCCCGCAGGTATTTCCCCTGTGCCCGGAGCACCATCTCAAGTACTCGCAGGGCTACTTCACGAACGCGGACTTAAAGAAACTCGGCATCTCGCGCGAAGTCTATCTTGAAAATGTTGCAAGCGCGAGTGAACATGTCGATCCGGATGCCCCTCCGTCAACAACGGAGAAGGC
>JAQTSH010000303.1 GCA_028711405.1 Methanoregula sp. | reverse complement strand
GAACTCACCGCCTCCCATAACATCACGACCGGTAAGGTGTACCGGACGGTCATCGAGAAGGAACGCCGGGGCGACTTTCTGGGTGAGACCGTGCAGATCATCCCCCACATCACCGAGCAGATCAAGACCTGTATCCGGCAGGCGGCGGAGGAACCGTTCCCGGACGGGACACGGGCTGACATCTGTCTCGTTGAAGTGGGCGGGACAGTTGGTGATATCGAGAGCATGCCCTTTTTAGAAGCCAGCCGGCAGATGCGGGGGGAGCTCCCGGAGCACGACTATGTTCTCGTCCACGTCACCCTGATCCCTGAAGACACGATGGGCGACTTGAAGACGAAGCCGACCCAGCACTCGGTGAAGGCGCTCCGGGAGCTCGGTCTCCACGCGGATATCATCGTTGGCAGGAGCGATCGGGTGATTGGCGCCCATACAAAACGGAAAATATCGACGTTTTGCGATCTCCCCCAGAACGCGGTCATTTCTGCCGCGACCGCGCCGGACATCTACGAAGTCCCGATGGAACTGGAGAAGGAAGGGCTCGCGGATGTCCTGTCGCTCCATCTCGGGCTGGAAAAACGGGATGCCGACTCCAGTTGGTACCGGGTCGTCACGAAAGAGTACACGAGCCGGGTGACGGTTGGGATCGTGAGCAAATACGGAATCGAGGATGTATATATCAGTATCAAGGAAGCCCTCCGTCACGCGGGCAGGGCGCTCTCGACCGAAGTGAAGATCGTCTGGCTTGACTCGGAGCGGTACGAGAAGTGCCAGCTTCGGGATTTTGACGGCATTCTCATCCCTGGCGGGTTTGGCAAACGCGGGATCGAGGGAAAGGTCGATGCGATCCAGTTCGCCCGCGAGAACAATGTGCCGTTTCTCGGTCTCTGCCTCGGGTTCCAGCTGGCAGTGGTGGAGTTCGCCCGGCACAAAGTGGGGATTATTGACGCGACTAGCGAGGAGATGGGAGAAGGCAGTCATGTGATCGCCCTCCTCCCGGAGCAGGAAGGGTTGACGGAACTGGGCGGTACGATGCGTCTCGGGAATTACACGGCGGATATCCGGGAGGGGACGCTGGCGCATAAGTTGTTCGGGCAGAGCCAGATCACCGAACGGCACCGGCACCGGTATGAAGTGAACCCCCGGTA
This sequence comes from Methanoregula sp., assembly GCA_028711405.1. Classification (GTDB taxonomy): domain Archaea; phylum Halobacteriota; class Methanomicrobia; order Methanomicrobiales; family Methanospirillaceae; genus Methanoregula. The sequence goes on along the minus strand of JAQTSH010000303.1, from coordinate 1,991 downwards.
TATCCGGGACCTGGAGGAGGCGGGACTCGTCTTCTCGGCAACGAACCGGAACCGGATGGAGTGCCTGGAACTCCCCGGTCACCCGTTCTTCTTTGCCACCCAGTTCCATCCTGAGTTCCGGTCCCGCCCGACCCGACCGTCTCCGCCCTATCTTGGGTTTGTCGAGGCGTGCCGGGCGAACAAGAAGACGAATTAACCGGGTACGGGGATACACAGGTTTGTCGGGAAACAGGTTGGGGGATACGATGGTCAATACAGAAAAATTCATCAAAAAGGCAATTGAGGAGATCAGGATTGCAGCAGGCGACGAGAAGGTCGTGATGGCGCTCTCCGGGGGAGTCGACAGCTCGGTCTGTGCAGCTCTTGCTGCACGGGCGATTGGCGATCGGCTCATTCCCATCTATATCGACACAGGTCTGATGCGGAAAGGGGAGACGGAACGGATAAAGATGCTCTTTGGGAACATCCAGCTTCAGGTGATCGATGCCGGCGCCGAGTTCCTCGGGGCGCTCAAAGGGGTGACGGATCCCGAAGCCAAGAGAAAGGCAATTGGCGAACGGTTCATACGGGTCTTCGAGCGGGAAGCAAAGAAGCCCGGTGCGAAGTGCCTGTTGCAGGGGACGATCTACCCGGACCGGATTGAGAGTGAAGGGGGCATAAAAAGTCATCACAATGTTGGCGGTATGCCGCTCATTGTCGAGTTCACGAAAGTGATCGAACCGCTCCGCGATCTCTACAAGGATGAAGTCCGCGACGTTGCCGGCGCACTCGGTCTGCCCAAAGAGATCCAGCACCGGATGCCGTTTCCGGGACCCGGGCTCGCTGTCCGGGTGCTCGGCGAGGTCACGCCCGAGAAGGTTGCAGTGGTCAGGGAGGCGAACTGGATCGCCGAGGATGAACTGGTCGAGAAATACCAACCCTGGCAGTGCTTCGCCGCGCTCATCGGGCTCGGCACCGGGGTGAAGGGAGACAACCGGATCCACGGGTGGATCGTTGCGATCCGGGCGGTGAACTCCCGGGACGGCATGACTGCAGATCCGCTCAACATCCCGTTTGAGGATCTCATACGGATCGGTTCGCGGATCACCGCCGAGATCCCGAGTGTCGCCCGTGTGGTCTACGATATCACGCCTAAACCCCCGGCGACGATCGAGTACGAGTGATCCGGAAGCCGGGGGAACACGCCCTTAAGGTCCGGCACCGCCCGGTGATCGTTCATAACCGGATTGATCTGTGCCGGTCGGGAAAGACCGGAATGAAAAAAAAACACTGTGTCGGTACTCATGGGAAACCAGCATTAATCCGATACCAGACCAGAATTAATGCGGAAACACACATCCAAAAAGAATCAAGTGATGGGAATGGACAAAACCAGCCAGTTTAAGGCGCTCGATGAGCGCTACTATATGCCCGCGTTCACCCGCAACATGGCGATCGTGAAAGGCGAAGGTTCAACCGTATGGGATGCCGATGGAAAGGAATATATCGACTGCGTCGCCGGTATAGCAGTATGCAGCACCGGGCACTGTCACCCGGCAGTCACACGGGCGATCTGTGACCAGGCGCATTCGCTCATCCACTGCTCGAACCTCTATTATGTGCCCCACCAGGGGGAAGTGGCACAGAAGATCGTGGAGATCACCGGCATGCACAAGGCATTCTTCACGAACTCTGGAGCAGAGGCAACAGACGGGGCTTTGAAGCTCGCCCGTGTCCATACCGGAAAGAAGAAGTATGTCGCGTTCACGCACGGGTTCCACGGCAGGACGGTCGGGTCGCTTGCCGTGACGCACAAACCCGCGATCCGGGAACCGTTTGAACCGCTGGGGCTCGCCTGTACATTTATTGAGTACGGGGATCTCGAAGGTGTGAAACGGGCAGTTGACCGTGAGACAGCCGCCGTAATCGTTGAGCCGATCCAGGGTGAAGCAGGGGTTATCATTCCCCCGAACAGCTTCATGGAGGGGATCCGCGAGGTCTGCGATGCGACC
>JAQTSH010000302.1 GCA_028711405.1 Methanoregula sp. | reverse complement strand
AGCAATGCCCTGCAGGTTCTCAAATGACCCGTTCTCATCGCTTTCACCTCCCCAGGATCGAACATACTCATACGTTTCAATGGCAGAAACCGTGATGTAGTTGCCGAAGTATCTGATGTTTGATCCTCTTTCATTTGTTGCGTTCAGCGAAACCCCATAACATCCGATGTAATTATACGTGTGAGTTGGATTCTGAAGTGTACTGAACGAACCATCCCCAAAATTCCATTCCCATTTAGTTGGTGTGTTGGTCGAGAGATCCGTGAATGTGACATTCAATGGATCTATGCCGGATGTGGGAGTTCCTCTGAAGTTGGCGACCGGTGCGAGTACAACCACCGTTATGTAATCTCTCCGTACAATCTGGTTGGACCCATCGGCATTCGTTACGGTTAGCGCGACGATAAAGGTGCCGGCTTTCGTGTAGGTATGCGTTGGACTCCGGGTTGTTGAGGTCGATCCATCCCCAAAGTCCCATGACCAGGATGTGGGAGATCCGGTTGATGTATCAGTAAACTTCACCACAAGCGGGGCGTTCCCCGATGTGGGGGAAGCGGTGAAATTTGCGGATAACGATGATGCCCGCATAAATTTCTGGATCCGATCATTCCCCGTATCCGTGACATAGACATAGCCAGAAGAATCAACAGTGATACCTTCAGGTTGGTTGAACTGCCCATCTGACGATCCAGATGATCCCCACTTCGTTAAGAAAGACCCTGTTGAGTTAAACTTCTGAATCCGGTAGTTATAGTCGTCTGCGACATAGACATTGCCCGAAGAATCAGCTGCAACACCCTGAGGTTGGTTGAACTGCCCGTCACCAGAACCTTCAGATCCCCATTTTGCTAAAAATGTCCCGGTTGAGCTGAACTTCTGGACCCTGTTGGTATCGGTGACATAGACATTTCCCGAAGAATCAACCGCGATACCTTGAGGTTGCTGGAACTGCCCGTCACCAGTACCAATAGATCCCCATTTTGCTGAAAATGTCCCGGTTGAACTGAACTTCTGGATCCGGTTGTTATTGGTGTCAGCGACGTAAATGTTACCCGATGAATCTACTGCGATGCCAGAGGGAGATTCAAACTGCCCATCACCAGATCCTCGTGATCCCCATTTCGCTAAAAATGTCCCGGTAGAATTAAACTTCTGGATCCGGTAGGAGCCCGTATCAGTGACGTAGACATTACCCGATAAATCCGCTGCAATACCTTGAGGATATTTAAATTGCCCGTCACCTGTTCCATAAGATCCCCATTTTGCTAAAAATGTCCCTATTGAACTAAATTTTTGGATCCGATTGTTGTAATTGTCTGCGATGTAAACATTGCCGGACGAATCAACGGTGACACCGATAGGATTGTCGAGCTGCCCGGTTTTGTATCCTTGCGTTCCCCATGTGGTAACGAACACATACGGTTCACTTTCGATTGTAGAGGCAGTTTCGGCAAGAGATGTGCGCGGATCCGGGTCATTCAAAAACAATGGAATTTCCGGTGTACTTGGAGATACAGATACCACATCAACCGATGTCTCATGTACGTTGATTGTCTGCGTGGTGATATTCTGGTCTTGCATGTTCATCGGGACTGTATCGTTATACACGACAGCATCCAATGTCAGGTTCTCGTGTTCTCCTGTTAATCCGTCCGGGAGAGCAGAAACTCCTGCAATCAGGTATGTCATGCAAAGAAGAGCCAACGTGAAAAGGAATATCTGGTTCAATAATCCGGGTCTGTTCATATCATTCAACTCCACAACCCACAGCGAAATGAACTGTCCGCACATCATCCGTGATCAATTTTACAATTCTATCACTTGTGGCAGATGCTGTAATACATGATAAATATTTGCATTTTCTGTGATCGCGTAAATATTACCAATCCTTGACTGGTTTCGGTCAGAATAAATCATTCCGTCGTTACAACATCGGCTTATGGTGATGCAACCCCCCCGATGGAGATGTATAGACAAATGTACTAAACCCGTGGCGCGCGTAAATTAAAAAGAATATATCGAGATCTGGGGAATGCCCTCGAATGTCCGCGCGATTGGCATGGGAACATGATAGATGGGAACCCTCTGTAGGGATCGTCCTGGACCGGAGTTGACGAAAAAAGAAAAATGGGGTGGTTGATTCAGTTACAGTGCAGGCACTTTCCCGACTATGTACCACGCGATCTTCGCCGCATCCCCGGCATCCACCCCCCCTGCGCCGTTGAAGTCCGCTGCCATATCCACCGGGGTCAACCCGACCACCATGTAGGCGACCCGTGCGGTGTCCCCGATATCCACGATATTGTTGCCGTTGAAGTCCCCGCAGACCCGGAGATTGAGCGTGTAGGTCGGTGAGACGGTCTTACCCGTGTAGTCCGCTCCCGCCATTTTGTAATTGTCCTTCATGTGGTTCAATGTGGACTCAGCGCTCGCCGTGTAAGCACCCGGGGGATAGGCATACTGGTCTGAAGTGTCCCGTGCGCTCGTCTGCCATGACCAGGTATTGTTTCCACCCCACGCCCAGGGTTGAATGTTCACAAAGTTTGCAAGGAGGGTGTTCGGACCCGCGAGGGTGCCGGCGCTTGCCGAGTTGTTGTAGAGCGACTGCCAGGTCGAGCCGCTGGCATTCTTCACCTTGATTGTAATGTACCCGTCCGTCGCCGGGTTGATCGGGCTACGGTACCGGGCGTCCACTGCAGGGTACATGTTGGTCGCAATACCGAACCCGAGCCGGGTGTTCTGCGACACAGACTTACCGGTGACATCAGCAGTGTGGGTGAAATCGAGGATCCGGAGATCAAGCCGGGGGTCTGTGACGGTGAACGCCTCTCCCACCGCTGTCTGGTCATCGCGTATGACATACCATGTTCCGGTGTACCCGACAAAATCCGCTGGCTCCACGGTGAACGAGGTATACCGCCCGTCAAGGTTGATGGTCTTCGTTGGGGAGGTAATACTTACCTCTGCCCCGTCCGCCCACCAGCCAACTGATTTCAGGGGGGGAACGCCATCAATCGAGGGGTTGCCCTGCGCCTGGTTCAGGGCGTGCGTGACATTCAGACCCTGCTCCCCGATAAAGATCGTCGCGGACTGGTTGATGATCGTGCCGTTCAGTACCGGTGCAGGTGGTACCGGCT
>JAQTSH010000301.1 GCA_028711405.1 Methanoregula sp. | reverse complement strand
GAGCCTGTGAGTGCCCCGGCTCCCATAAGTGCAGCACCAATAAATACCGCCCTTCAGGAAGAGAGAAAACTCCTCGATGAACAGATGCTGAATGCCTTACGGGCACAGATAATCCCCTACAATAAAAGTGTTCTTCCTTCCCCGGATATGGTGAATGAAAAACTGCGCCTCCAGAAGGTCTATCAGCTCTTCAAGTGGACAACAAAAGCCGTAAAAAAATATGGACACGACCGGCTCGAAATCATCCTCGGATCCTACCAGGCGATGGGGTATATCTCGAAATCGTCATGTGATGAAATTCGTGAAATCTCCCGGCTGATGCCTGCGATGCTCGGTGAAGAACATGAAGTGGGTCCGGATGAATTCGTCTCCGAGCTCTATGCCCTAAACCATATCCTTATACCAAACGACACCTCCCTTGACCGGGACATGATCGAAGTGATGATGGAGCAGCGCCAGCAGGCACTCTCACCAGAAAAAGTCACCATGAAAGCACCGGTCAATGAGGAGATCATTGACCTCTCCCGGTTCCCCATGCGGGATAAAAAATTATCCTCAAAAGACAAACAAAAAAATACCAACTGGATGGACTCACACGAAAGGATTTGATAGATGTCTGCCGAGACAATTACTACCGCAATATTTTTGATCACAACGGTGGTTGCGGCAGCTGTTCTTGTCAACGCGATCTTTCCGGTCATATCCGGTATGTCGGGAACATTTTCTTCTACCACACACCAGGCAGATGTGCAAATCCGAACGGATTTTAAAATAATTGCCACATTAGCAATGCATAACGGCGGTACAACAGAAGATCCAGGTACTGCTCACATCTGGATGAAAAATATCGGTAGTGAAAAGATCGCGTTAGAAGGCATACGGGATTCTGCAACTGTCTTATGTGGGGAACCCACAGATTTCACACTCCTCACATATAGCGCAAATCCGGGTAATGGAAACTGGAAATACACCATTACTTCAGATAATGAATACTGGGATCCGGGTGAATCTCTGGAAATAACCTATTACACGACAAAAATACCTACGTCATCAAATCCGGTATATTTCCAATTTGCATTAGCCAACGGAGTCTGGCGCTCCACCGAATTCAATGTGGCAGGCTAGCCCGTGAGTTGAATAGTTATGGCAGTTGCTGAGATCATCGGTACCGCAATCGGGGTAATGATAATGATTATCGTTGCGTACCTTGTAGTGGGAGGCATACTTGTTGCCGGTGAGACCGTGGCAAATGCCCAAAAAGATCTCACGCTATCAAATGAGGCACGATTGAGAACAGGGATCGAGCTCACATTTTCTGATGTGGAAACATGGTTGAATTTCAATGTTACCAATACCGGAAGTGAAGTGATCACAGATTTTGATCATACAGATGTTTTAATCCTCAACAGTTCATTATCCGGTTACCAGCATAATACATACGAACCAACAGACATAAACTATGCCGGAACATGGAGGAACATGGGGATATATTACGGGACAACACTCAACAACCCGGAGAATATTCATCCTGGAGAACTGGATCCCGGTGAGAAGATGTGGGTCTGTGCAACCTATACCGGGGATCGACCTAATTGGTTCCAGTTCACAACAAGTAACGGGGTCTCTGTATCAACCACAGTATAATAACGGACTGAAATTCTTATGGTCAACATTTCCGACATCATGGGCGGCGACGACAGGAGGATCCTCTCGACGGGAAAGAGTGAGCTCGACAAAAAAATAGCCGATGGCATCCCGCTCGAATCCCTCACCCTGATTGAAGGAGATAACGATACCGGAAAGAGTGTCCTCACCCAGCAGGTCATATGGGGCGCGATGAAACAAGGTTTATCCGTCGATCTCTTCACGACAGAAAGCACCAATAAAAGTTTCATTAAGCAGATGGAGTCCATGAGCCTCGACATCTCGGATTATTTTGCCTGGGGCTATCTGAAGATCTTCCCGCTCCACAATGTCGGATTCGAATGGAAAAAGGAGGATATGTTGAATATATTATCTAAAGTGATCTCGTATATCCAGGCTAGCAAATCCGAAGTCATTGTCATCGATTCGCTCACGCTCTTCACCGAATATGCAGAGACCGATAACATCCTCACGTTCTTTACGAGTTGCAAATCCCTCATCGACCAGGGGAAAACAATCCTCATCACCCTCCATACCTATGCATTTGAAGAGGACACACTCGTTCGCATCCGTTCCATCTGCGATGCCCACCTGGTCATGAAAAAAGCCCTCGCCGGAGATAAGTACGTGATGGTGATGGAGGTCGTGAAGGTCCGGGGCGCGAGAAAAACCACCGGGAATGTGGTCAGTTTTGAAGTCCATCCCGGGTATGGCATGAAGATCATCCCGATGAGTTTTGCGAGGGTCTGATATGGGCGCACTGTCAATGGCAGTCAATCTGCCATTCAAGCCGGAGACGATCGATTCAACCGTTGATTTTTATAGCGACATCGAATCGAGCCCGCTCTACAACATGCTCCCGGTCAATGCCAAAGAGTATGTCAAAGCGAGCCCGCATCTCCTCGAATACCTCCATATGTTCCCCGTAAATACCTACGGCATTCCGCTCTTTTTTTCCGAACTGAAAAAAGATCTTCGCAAGATGGAGAACCCGAATATCATTTATCCGGCGAATGAGAACACATTCATCCATATCCTCCCGGACCCAGAAGACGTGCGGAACTTTTACATCCCGATCGAACCCTCATTCCTTCATAACGTCAACCTGATGCTCCCGGTCATTGAATCCAAACTCATCGATCTGATCGATGGGCTTGAGGAAGATCCGATCAGCGACAAAGAGCGGGCGGAAGTCATAAAGAAGATGCTTGCTTTCATCGCGGTCATCAAACCAAAAGGTGTGCAGATCGCCCAGCTCACCGGGAATGCCACGGAAAAACAGGGAATGGGATCAAAGTTCACCCAGTTTTTAAAGACAGACTTCACCGCAAAAAGCAAAATGCAGGATACCAAAAAGAAACACCAGGTCCCGCTCACTCCGGAGGGCAAAGTGATCCTGACAAATGAAGAGTACCGGGCGATCGAGTACATGCTCATCCGGGATAAGATCGATATGGGGGTCCTCAAACCCTTCCTGTCAGACCCGTATATCGAAG
>JAQTSH010000300.1 GCA_028711405.1 Methanoregula sp. | reverse complement strand
ATACTGCCATCTGGCATGATGATCCGCTGGTCGATCGTCCCGACGGGATGATCTGGGGTAAGGGAGGCGATGAGGCGGGATGCTACCTCCCGGTCTTCCGGCGGCACGCGGGGGCGGAACTGCTGCCCGATGAGCTCGTTACGGGACTTGCCAAAGTACCGGCAGTAAGCTTCGTTCGCAAAGACATGGGTGCCATCAGGAAGAAACCGGCAGATGAACTCAGTCTGGTCTTCGACTACGTTCCGGTATCGCTCCTCGCTCTGCCGGAGCGCGTCCTCAGCCTGTTTCTGCTCGGTGATGTCGGTTAAGAAATTCAGGGTTGCAGGGCGTCTTTCCCAGGTGATCGCGACGACGTTTAACTCAACCCATCGCCTGCTGTCGTGCTTTGGGCTGATGCAGAACCGGTACCGGGTAGGGGAGAATTCCCCCTTCTGTCGCTTCTCGTACCGTTCCTTCACCATCGCGCGGTCATCCGGGTGGATGAACTCAAGAAACGGCATGGAGAGAAGTTCCTCTTCGGTAAACCCGGTAAATTCGACCGTCCGTTGGTTGACCAGTTTCAGCATCCCGTCCTGCGCGACAAGGATCGCTTCATTCGAATGTTCGATCAAGTCCTGGTACTTCTCTTCACTCTTCTGGAGGGACTCTTCTGCCCGTATCCGGGATGTGGCGGACTTGATCTTGTGCGAGAGTTCGGCAAATTGTACCGTGGGATCTTCGCCTTTCTGGAGATAGAAGTCCGCGCCGCTGTTGATTGCCCGGATCACCACATCTTCCCTGCCTTTGCCGGTGAACAAAATAAACGGGATCTGTCCAAAACGTGACCTGACTTCACTCAAAAACTGGATACCATCCATCTCAGGCATCTGGTAATCCGAGATGATCGCATCATACCGCGCCTCGTTCAGCAACCGCATCGCGTGGGGAGCGTTCGGGGCGGTCTGTACGGCAAAGTCCCCGGACCGTTCCAGGAAGATCTTTCCAATATCAAGAAGCAGGGGTTCATCATCAACATAGAGGACACGAAGTTCTTCCGGCATTATCCACCAGTCCTGTGGAGCATGTCAGGTCTCTGTCCCGCACCCGGTGTGCCGCCGGTAATACCGGGGGAAAGGGATGGACGAGATGGGATTTTCATGCGGGAGCTTGTGTTGGTTCTTCCCATGGTTTCACCAGGACTGGGGAATTGGATAGAGCAGGATTGCAGCCCGTGTTGGTGCGCGACAAACCAGCGATCCAGGAAAGGTACATTTCCTTACGTATCTTGTCGCCGGAATTTACCGGTAAAACGCGCTGTCATCACCGTAATGCCGGGACGAATGTGAAATTGTACCCCTACGTGATGAAAGGATGTAATCAGGCTTAATGGTTATGCTGGAACAGCACCACGTTCTTGCAGCCGAACACGAGAGCCAACCTCTCATCTGGATGAATTGCATGACACCAGCAAAGAAGGAGCACATTACAAGGATGGCACGGTGCGATAGCACGGTATCGACCCTGGTGCACACTCATGCCCGGATTATCACCGGTTTTTCCTGTATCATGGTGATGATGCATTGCGATGAGGACGCAGGATCCAGGTCTCATCCAGGTGCTATCTGAGCTGTCTACCTGCCGGGCATGTTATTTAATTCCCGGTATCCTACATACTCATAATTAGGATTCTATGACCGAACTCATTTCACAGTGCGGGTTCTGTTGCAGCCGGTGCCCGGCATACATGGACAATATCACCTCCCGACAGCACCAGCAGCAGGTACATGACGTCTGGAAGATGTATTTTAATGTCAATATCCCCGCAGATGAGATCACCTGTTCCGGCTGTCATACCGGAAACCGGGGAGACCGTGTCCTGCCCGAAAAGCATTGCCCGGTCCGTACCTGTGTCACAAGAAAGATGTGCAGTAACTGTGCACACTGCCAGCAATATCCCTGTACTATACTGGAATGCCGGATGCAGGCAATCGAGGGGGTCATACGGCAGTTCAGGGACCGGATTCCTGATGAAATTTACCAAAAATTTATCCAGCCGTATGATGCGCGTCCGGTTCTTGAGCGCCTACGAAAAAAGTGGTAGTCGTAGTGGACAGGAATGATGTATCTGTAATACCGCCCAATCCGGTTGTACCTTATTTCCCAGGTAGCGAAACGACAAAGGTTGTCCCGGCTTCCGGTTCACTCGTGACCGTGATGGTGCCGCCGAGCAACTCTGCCATCCTCTTTGTCACAGGCAGGCTCATGCCGATTGACCCGGTCGTTCTCGCCAATCTTGAGTCATCCCCGGCATGATACGGTGTGAACAGTGAGGGCACAACTTCTGGTGGGATATGGATAGCCGTGTTTGTGACAGAAAATTCTGCCTGCTCCCCGTGCGCCCGGTACACGATGGAGATCTTTGACATCTCAGTTGACCGGCTGATGAGGTAGAAGACAATACTCTCAAAGATCAGGTAGAAGTACTCGCTGTCGGTGGTGAGCACGAGGTCTTTGGGGATATCCACCGAAAGATCAAGGTGTGCCGAGTACCGGATCATCGTGATATGTGCCCGTATCAGTTCATCTGGCGAGATCTTCCGGGGGTTTGGCTGTACCTGCAACAACACCTCTTCCGGGCTGCCCCCCATCTCGCTCAACTTGATCACGAGTTCCACCATCTCCCGTTCCCGCTCGATATATTGCTGGCACTTTTTGAGCAGGTTGACCGCTTCGGCATTCATGCCAAATGAGCCTGCCTCTTCGGTGAGGATATGGAGACTTAAGATAAGCGGTTGAAGCGGGGTGCGCAGTTCGTGCGAGGCGAGGACGATAAACTCCCGCTTCCTTGTCAGTTCGTGGCGGAGGTCTTCTTCGATCATTCTCAGTTCAGTGATGTCAATGAGCGAGTTCACCCGCCGGGGTGTGCCGGGGATGATGTCCTGGATCATGTAGATATTTTTGATCGTGCCTGTACGATCCTTCAACCGGAACTCGTAGTGTTTTGCCGGATCCTGCGGGTTTCTTCCCATCTGGTCATGGTACTCGGTGACTTTTCCGAGATCGTCCCTGACGACAAACGACAGAAGATTTTTTACCTCTTCCAGTTCCTCTTTCGGGAACCCGACCATCTTTGCAAAGACCTCATTTGCCAGAACGATAGTCATATCCTCGTCCAC
>JAQTSH010000299.1 GCA_028711405.1 Methanoregula sp. | reverse complement strand
CTCGTACCGGCAGAAATCCCGGTACTTTCCGGAGATACGGAGCACTGGCTCGTTCGCAAAAAAGATCGTGCCTTCCGGCATTGCGTCAACAGTGACCGGAATGCCGGAGAGCAGCGCAAGCACATCCGATAACCCGCAGACGATCCCCCACGTATCCGGTAACGCCGCAGCGGTGACTTCCATGACGACATGGGGATTGATCCCCTCTTTCTCCAGAATCTCTTCCGTACGGACAAAATAGATATCAGTACAGTCCCCCCGTTTGATCGCCTCATCGCTGATCGTCTCGAAGATGCCCATAACCATATCTTGGTGTCCGGGGGTTTTACTCTTGTCCCATAATCGGACACGACTGCCCAAACGCGAAACCTCCCATCATTCTGTCCGCTGAAACGATTCTCCCGTTTTGTACCAAGGAAAAGAGCCGTGTTGGTTATATACGGTTTTATATACGTTTCCCTGATTTTTCACCATGGATTTTTTCACGATGATCTCTCTTGTGCCCGCAAGTGAAAATTACGCAGGTTATTAGTGCAGTTGCAGACAACCTTTTTGTCAGAGTGTGCATCCGTGAAACAAACATCGGTTCCAAGAAGAATTATTCTTTTATCGGGTCTGGGAAGTGCGAACTGATGCTGGGGATTATTGGCGGAACGAGCCTCTTGTTCTCCACGCTGCCGGAACTAAAACGGGACATTGTCAACACCCCCTTCGGGATGACCGAACTCCTCACCGGGGATATTGTTATCCTGATGCGGCACCAGAACGGCATTCCCCCGCACCGGATCAATCACCGGGCAAACCTTGCGGCACTTGCGCTTGCCGGCGTTGACACCATTGTCGCCTTTGGTTCAACCGGTTCACTCAAAACCTCGATCCCACCCGGTTCGCTTGTCATTCCAACCGACTATCTCAGCATGTCTGATATCCCTTCTATCCATGACCATACAATTGAACACGTCATGCCAGAAATTTCCGGAGACCTGGCACGGCAACTCTCTCGTCTCGTGCCTGCCGCCACCCTTGGGGGCGTCTATGTCCAGACCCGTGGTCCCCGGATAGAGACCGTCGCAGAAGTACAGGCACTCGCGAAGATCGCAGATATTGTCGGGATGACCGTTGCCTCCGAAGCGACTCTGGCGTGTGAACTGGGGATGGATTTCTGTGCGCTCTGCACGGTGGACAATTTCGCGCACGGTCTCGGAACCGAGGTTCTCTCCTATGATCACATCCTGACAACATCCCGGACCTACCGGCACCGCACCGAAGAGATTCTGAACACAATCATCCATACACTACAATGAAGAAAAAGGAGATGAGGGATTCAGCCATGACCGATATTTTTGAGAAGAAACAATCGCTTCTCGTCACGAATGTGGCGGCGAATGGAAAACCTGTGGATATCTTTATCGATGAAACCGGCACGATTGCCGGAATAGGAGAGAACGTCCGGGCGCAGTTCAAAGGTGACGCAGAGTTTATGATTGACGGTGATGGCGCCATAGCCCTACCGGGACTTGCGAACACCCACACCCACGCCGCGATGTCGCTTCTCCGGGGATATGCAGATGACATGATCCTACAAGACTGGTTGTCCCAGAAGATCTGGCCCCTTGAAGCCCACCTCACCGGGGATGACGTGTACTGGGGCACGCGTCTTGCAAGTCTTGAGATGATCCGGACCGGGACAACTGCCTTCAATGACATGTACTTCTTTATGGAGGACGCGGCGCGGGCAGTTGACGAAGCAGGAATCCGGGCGGTACTCTCGTACGGGTTTATCGATCTCTTCAATGCAGAGAAGCGCGAGAATGAGATTAAGGCAACAGAACGCCTGTTCGCCCACGTCCGCTCGATGCAGAATCCCCGGATCAAAATGTCTGTCGGACCCCATGCGATCTATACGGTCTCGCCCGATGGATTGCGGTGGTGTGCTGAATATGCCGCTGAACAAAAGGTCGGCATTCATATCCATCTTTCGGAAACTGAAAAAGAAGTCAACGATTGCCTCTCGCAGTATCACCAGCGCCCGGCTGCCCTGCTGGACGAATGCGGCATCCTCACACCCCACACGATCGCTGCGCACTGCTGCTGGCTCGATGAAGCCGAATGCGCACTCGTTGGCAAACGCGGCGTTGCGGTCTCTCATAACCCGGCGAGTAACATGAAGCTCGCAACGCACCGGGCGATGCCGTGCCGGGAACTTGCAGATTGTGGCGCGAATGTCTGTATTGGTACGGATGGATGCGCTTCGAACAACAACCTTGACCTGTTTGAAGAGGTAAAAACCGCTGCACTCCTCCAGAAATTTTTCTGGAACGATCCCACCCTGCTTGCCGCCCCGGATGCACTCGCGATGGCGACAACCGGCGGAGCAGGGGCTCTTGGTTTTGGCACAGGTACACTTGCCATTGGCGCACCGGCGGACATTATCCTTGTCGCCACCCGCACTGCCTGCAACACCCCCCTGCACAATGCCACGTCAAACCTCGTCTATGCCTGCAACGGCGCGGCAGTCGAGACCACCATCTGTGACGGGAAGGTGCTGATGCTCAACCATGAGATACCCCATGAGGCAGAGATCCTGCAGGGAGCAGGAATGGCAGCGAGTGCCCTTGTCAAGCGTGCAGAGAACGCATAACCCACCCCTCATTTATGACACAACCCCTCCGGCAGTCTCACCCGCGCGTTGCAACCTTTACAATCTCCGGTTGTCTTATCTTTTCCTTGGTTGCCTGCCTGCTCAGCGCCGGGTGCCTCGATGGTTTGGGTTCCTCTTTTTCCAGTAACACCTCAACCCATGCAGGTAAGAATAATGGAAAACTCGCCGTGTACTTTTTTGATGTGGGGCAGGGGGATTCCTCGCTCGTTGTCTTTTGTAACACGACTATCCTTGTTGATGCCGGTGAATGGGATGCAGGAGATCGAGTCGTAAGCGATCTCCGCGCGCTCGGCATCAACCGGATCGATCTTCTTGTCGCTACGCATCCGCACTCCGATCATATCGGGGGGATGCAGGCAGTTCTCTCACGGGTCCCGGTTGGTCGGGTGCTCGATTCCGGTATGCCGCACCCGTCCCCCCAGTATGAACAGTTCCTTGTCACGCTCGCCCAGAAGCATATCCCGTATACGGTTGCAGAACGGGGGCAGACCATCACCCTTGATCCGG
>JAQTSH010000298.1 GCA_028711405.1 Methanoregula sp. | reverse complement strand
TGCATCCCCACCATTCGCAATGAACTCATGCATCCGCGAGATTATTCCTTCGTCAATGATTATGTGTTCTTGTGCTATGGATACGATCTTTTCCACGCGAAGACGTTTGTTAATGTCCGGAATTTTTTAGAGTTCTTCGGTTATTGCCTCACTGGTTACCAGAGTGAATTCCAGTGTCGCGCAGCGACGGATGATCTCCTGAACTGCGGTAACCTCCACACGGATTCGTCCCATCGTCTGGTCGTCAAACGGTCTACACAAACAACAAACGTCCATGTAGATTTTCATTTCCCACTTCCTTCCATGATCCCAATCTCCTCCTCCGTCAACCCATACAACTCGTACACCAACGTATCAATCGCCCATCCGTCGCCGCAATCTGCCGGGACACCTGCGTCTTCTCCTGTTCGAGCCGGGCGTCCTGCAACTTTTTATTCAGGTCAAGCATCTGCGTGACAAGTGCAACCATGCGGTCGTGGCGGGTTTTGTCAAGGGGATCAGAGAAGTTAATGGTGTGGAATGGATGCGAGAACAATGCTTGCGGGAAAAAGTAGGTTTGGTTAACATGACAGAGCGAGTCGTTAATATACCGAGGTACTTTCCAGAGTATTGATCTTGTAATCAGGTCTGTTTCTTTGTCTTCCGCTTTTTCTGCCGTTCGAGCAGACTGCCCTTTATGTCACTGAGATTGTCTGGCAGCCACTCATGACGCTCTTTGGTATAATCCCCGGTGCCGGTATCGTAGCTTTGAATAAACCGTGCCATATCAACCGGTCCAAGTGTCTTTGTGAGTGCATGAATGCCTTCTTTTCGTATTTCACTGATTGTTTTCATCGGCTGACACCTCCATGAGCCAGTGTACCGGGTTCTCTACCCTGATGGTTATTGCAGGGATTTTCTTTGCCAGAGTAATAATCCTATTGTCTGTTGTGAGAAAAATAGTTTTTCCGCTCTGCGCACATGCGAGATGGAGTGCATCGAACAGTTTAAGACCGGCTTTCTGATAGTGGGGCACCTGGCTGAATATCACGTCATTCAATTCGATATATTCACTGATGAGCGAGAGCTTCTGTTCGACCTTTAGTCGTTTCTCCACATCTGCGAGTCGTGATATTTCATCGTCTATGACAACACTCCCGACCAGCTCCCAGTCACGGGTGCACCGTTCAAGGATTGCGATGATTGCCTCGGCCTCCAGCCGTATTTTCCTGTTCTGGAGATCATCAAACGGTCTGCACAAACAACAGACATCCATATAGATTTTCATTTCGCATTTCCCTCCACAATCGCAATCTCCTCCTCCGTCAATCCATACAACTCGTACACCAGTTTATCTATAGAAGCATCAGTCGCCGCAATCTGCCGGGACAACTGCGTCTTATCCTGTTCGAGTCGGGCGTCCTGCAACCGTTTGTTTAAGTCGAGCATCTGCGTGACGAGTGCAACCATGCGGTCGTGACGGGTTTTTATCGTTAGATTGAAAAAATTACCGGTACTGAGAGGCAGCGGATATGACGGAAGGATCACAGCACCGGATATCATCGTATCAACCACCGGTTTTTTTGTGGTCTTTTCTTTTGCTTTCAATTTGTTTTCTTACCGGCTCAAAGTCCGTATCCGGCAAAATGGCTTCTTCTGCAATTCTCCGGGTGGAAAACCTGTCATATTCTTCCAGGGCGAGACTTCGGGCAATTTCCATGGTGACATTGCCGGAATCACAAAGGATCTCCTGCTTGTTAAACGAAAGAAACGCATCCAGTTTTTCTTTCCAATCCTTCATATAGACTGGTTGCTTTTGTTCTGCCTGTATTTCGGCATAGTCGAGATACATGGTTATAATGCGGTTGAGATTCCGGATCTCCGTTTCATTGAGGTAATTTTTTGCGACGATAACATCGCCCTTTCTCACTTTCACGCCTTTCCAAGATGTAAGACCCATATTCGGTTTGCCGGCATCAGCACGTTCCGCGATGATCTCGGCAGCAGTATGCCCGGTGATCGCCCAGTGCAGCTTGTTCTGGACAATTTTGAAAAATTCTAGGGTTGCATCTGCATGCGGATCGTAATCGATTGCGAGTTTGTAAATGTCCTTGATCTTCTTGTAGAACCGTTTCTCGGATGCCCGTATATCGCGGATGCGTTCGAGCAGTTCATCGAAATAGTCCGCACCGATGTTCCGACCGTCCTTGAGCCGTTCATCGTCAAGGATAAATCCCTTGGTGAGGTATTCGCTCAATCGTTCGGTTGCCCACCGGCGGAACTGGGTGCCCCGGTGGGAGCGGACACGGTAGCCGATGGCGAGGATCATGTCGAGGTTGTAATATTCGATGGAGCGCTGGACGGTTCTTGATCCCTCGGTTTGAACTGTAAGATATTGTCTTACAGTTGCCTCCGGTGAAAGTTCCATTTCATCAAAAATATTCCGGATATGGTGACCGGTTGTCTGTTTTGTAATCTGGTACAACTCCGCGATCAGTACCTGGGATAACCAGACCGTCCCCTCTTCGAGCCGAACTTCGATATGGCTTGTGCCATCTTCTGACTGGTAGAAGAGGATCTGTGACTGTGTTGCTAGTTCAGAGGATTTGTTTTGTTTCATGTTCCCTCCACGATTTTAATCTCCTCTTCCGTCAGCCCATACAACTCGTAAACTAACTTATCAATCGCCCCATCCGTCGCTTCAATCTGACGGGACAACTGCGTCTTCTCCTGTTCGAGCCGGGCGTCCTGCAACCGTTTGTTTAAGTCGAGCATCGGCGTGACGAGTCCAACCATGCGGTCGTGGTGGGCTTTGTCGGCGGGGTCGGCAAAGTTCATCGTGTGAGTGGGTGAAAATATACAACGAGGATAGATGTCATCGATTCCCCGCTCCGGGTATGCTGTTGCCGTCTCATTCATGGTTCGATGTCCCTGTTTTTCCGGTGTGTTTGGCGGGAATTAATCTTCCCGGCTTCATCCGGGAGGTGTTTCTCCTGCTTCCGCACCCTTCGTTCAAGTTTTTTAAGGTCTTCTTCTGAAGGGAGAGTTTCTGGTTTGATACCCCGCTTCACGAGCAGATCACGAACATCCTGATTATTCCGGACGTGCTCATCCGTGATGGGATCTTCTCCATGCAGATCCTCCTTGGCTACCGTGTAATTCGTGATCTCGGTTGCAAGATTCTTCGCAGTGATGG
>JAQTSH010000297.1 GCA_028711405.1 Methanoregula sp. | reverse complement strand
GCCACAAGGGAGAGCAGGAATGCCAACAGCAGCATCGCAAGCGAGAGCGGTGCGACAAAGATCAGCATCGCATTGACCGTGCTTGCCAGTTGCGAGATCCGGTTTGAACCGAACACCACGACGTTCTCACAGAATGCTGTTGTGGATCCGGATTCAGCGGGTGCCAGATCGGCAATCGCCGCCTCGACTGTGCGCATCACTTCCGGAAGGAATGCTTCCACGGGTATTGCCAAACCGACAGGATTCTTCCCGGTAATCGTATTAACCACATGCGTATCGGTTGTCATCACTTCACACGCATCGACCCTTGTCAGGATCTGGTCGAGCATCTTCTCCCGCACACCCGCCGCCATATTGTTGCCATCAATCAACACATATGCGGTGCGCTCACCATCCACCTCAACTACCAGCGCCTGGACGCCCAGATCCCCAAATCCTTCCTCCCGGGTAAAGGGAAGCTGGTGATGCGCGACACCCACCGCAAACGGGTGAAGTTGCGCAGTGCGGCACCCTTCCATTGCCTGCACTGCTGCCCGCTGGTACTCAATCGCGGTCAGTGTTGCCTGGTGTACGGGCGAGGTCAGGTCGGTCATGCAGTTATGGGCATCCACGAACGCGACGTGCGGGAACCAGCGGTGCCCTTCTGCCATAATCGTCATCCCGATCGAGAAATCAAGGTCCTCGGTCTTCTGGGGGGAACGGGTGGTCACGATGAGTACCGAATCCCCAAACCGCTGGAACAGGACCTGCACGGTGCCCAAGGAAAGCCTGCCCGACCGGCTCGCGATCGCCGAGTACCCGATCCCTTGTTTTGATCGTTCGACCGCTGCAATGACCTTGTTGATCTCGCTTTCCGAGACGAGATTGAAATCGTGCGTCGCACACCCATGGGCGACAAGGGTCTCTTCCTGCATATGGTCATGCAGAATCTTCGGAAGATTGCCTCCGCCGATCTCACCCATCGGACCCGGGTGCAGGTTCGGGACGGTGAAGAGTACCGGAGGTTTGTCGTTACGCCGGAAGAAGAGGTTCACCTGCGGAACGTAGATCTCCTCGCCAATCTCGCGGAAGAACTCCTCCATCCCTTTTGAGCCATCGGTCATATGCGCAATGAACGCGTTGATGAACGCGAGACCCCGGATGTGGAAGGCACGATAGAGCGGGCGCTCGATCAGCCAGATGAGGATCGCAAAACCGAGCCCGAAGACGCACTGGAGCACGAGCGCGTATGCACAAAATGAGAAAGTGAATAGGAAAATGCCCGCAAGGATCCCGACTCCGCTCTGGATAAACGAGGGAATGACCATCCTCGGGACGCGGTAATCCGCTATGGCAACGAGCACAAGCAGGCGCAGACCGAAGATAAACCCAAGTGCAATGGCATAGAAGAACGGGACGAGCGTGATATTGTACACCAGTCCGGCAAGCGTGATGATGACCGCAAAGACCGTGCAGCTCAGTGCCAGGAGCGCGGAACGGTTCCAGGTCATCTGTTTACCGGTATAGCCGATGATCGGTTTGGTCAAGAAGAGTGCGACAACCGCCGGGAGGGTAAACGCAAGCGTGCCGGAGAACGGGATTCGCACCCACGCACGGGCGCTCGCGCCGTCAATAATGAGCCCGAGAACGACGATGATGACAAGTGATCTTTGCCAGGACGGGGCTGTGAACACGTATTTGGTCAGTTGCCCGAGTTTCACGTCACTTGCAAGCGCCATCAGGCAAATCCCCCGAGGACAAGTTCGTGCCGGTCAGCGCTGGAGTGACGCTCGGTGGTGGTGTATGTCATCGGCCGGGAGAAGAAGGGAGCGTTCAACGTGAGACTCTCGTACTCCCCGCCTTCACCGGCTATATTGATCTGGTGGCGGGCAGCAACCTGTTTAAGCCGGGTAATAAGGGCATCATCGAAATGACAACCGAGAAAACCGGCATCCAGTCCTTCAGCGGCAGTGACAACGATCATCGCATCCATCCGTGCAGCCACTTCCCGCAGCAACAGTTCGGTATTCATCTGCCAGAGCGGGGTGAATACCTGGAGATCAAGGCGGTCGGCAATCGCTTTCACCCGTTCCGTCTGGTACACGGAGGCAACCGCACCCGCGATGATGCCATCAATATTCAGGGCAGATAATCCCTCTTCGAGATCGGCAAGCTCCTCCTCCTTTTTGCCCTGCGTGGAAATCTCCACGTACTCCATACCGGCAATGGCTGCCATGACCGGCACGGCATCAAGGTTCGCCGAGTGGAACATGTAGGACTCACGGTTCTCCGGGCGCACGGTCACCAGGTACTGTACATCCCTTCCCGTATCGATCGCCTTCTGGCAGGCTAATACCGAATCCTTCCCCCCGGAGGTGAGTGCCGCCCAACGCATGGCACTACCGTCCTGTCTGTGGCAGTCCGAGAGTGCCAAAATGCGTCTGGTACCGGGCCAGCATCTGTTCCCAGGTCGGCATATGTGTCTGGCAGCCGGGATGCTCCACGACGAATGAAGCGGTCACCGTTCCTATCTTACAACACACAAGCGGGGAATACCCCCGGACGTATGCAGACAGAAATCCCGCACGGTAAGAATCACCGGCTCCGGTTGGATCGGCAAGGGTGACGGGAACGGCGGGAACGAACTGTTCCGTATTTTTCGTGTAGAGCAAACTTCCATCCCCGCTCATCGTGAATATTGCCATGTCGACGTTGTGTATGAGCGCTTCTTTCGTGATGCCCAGTGTCCGGCACATCTGCTGCACTTCGTGCTGGTTTGCAAAGAGGATGTTCGTATTCGATATGATCGATTCGAGCTGCTCTTTTGTGTACCAGAAGACGTCCTGACCGGGATCGAACGAGGCAAACTCGCTCTGTTCAGCGACCCGGCAGTTGAACTCCGGGTCTGCGGTCGCCATATGGACGAGGGGAAGTGACGGGGCTTGGGACTCCCGAAAGAATTTCGAGGCTCCCCACTCAAAATAGGTCATCTGGTCTCCGGTATCATCCGTGAACATAAACGCCGTTGGCGTGTGGGTGCCGGGCACGCAGAAGAACTGCTGACGGATCCCCAGTTGCTGCATCCAGCGATCGTAATCGCTGCCGGTAAAATCCCCGCCAATACAGGAGACAAGCGTTACCTCTTCACCAAGGGTTGCGATTCCCGCTGCGATATTCGCCGCTCCGCCGCCGAAGAAGA
>JAQTSH010000296.1 GCA_028711405.1 Methanoregula sp. | reverse complement strand
TCGTCTCCCCTTACCTCGCACTACTCGAACGCGGAGGACTGCTGGAGAGAAAAGACCGCACGTACACGCTGAAGTATTCCCCGATCACTGTTGCCGTCAAACGCCTCCTGAATATCGATCTCGTTGCGGGCGTTTTCCAGAAACCGGCATGGGCGACCGGCGTTGGCATGTACGGGAGCTGGGCCGGGGGGACGAACACTGAAGAAAGCGATATCGATCTCTGGGTGTACTGTGAAAACTCTCCACCCGGTACGACTCTTGCTGAGATGGAGCGGGAGATCTCGCGAACACTTTCGGCAGATGTTCATATCCTCGTTCTGAACCCGGACAAATTCGCGGTGATGAAAAAATCCGATGAACCGTTTTACCGGTCGTTTGTGAAACAATCGATTACCCTGGATGGTGAATCACCTGACACGACTTGATGAGTGTTACGAACGCGGCCTTCTTCGTAAGGTTGCAGATTCGAATGACAAGGCAATGCAGTCACTTGCTCAGGCACGCGAATGGGTAACCGAGGCAGGGTATGACTGCGATGCAGGTTCGCTCCGGTCTGCACTCATGGCAGCCTACATGGGATATTTCCATGCAGCACGGGCAGTTTTGTTTCGTGACGGGGTCCGGGAGAAGAGCCACTATTGTATCGGCGTGTATCTTGAATCATATCGTGAAAAAGGATTGCTCCAAAGATGAATGGGTCTTACAATTTGATCGTATGCGGGGATTACGGCAGAGCGATCAGTATAGTCTTGATACCCGCCCGACTCTCGTGGAAGTCCGGCAGGCTGTAACTGATGCAGGTTTTTTCATTGAGCGGATTGATCGGCTCCTGAAGACTTCGCGATAATTGTATTGCCCGACCGTTGCCCACGATTGTGCATCTCCCGAGAGAATAAAACTTCGGTTTTAGCCCCAAAAACAGGCATTCTTTTCCATTATCAGAAAGAAAAGGAAATATACGTGAAGTAATCCCAATTTGTTTTGACTCATCATAAAAAAATACAGATAGAAGGGGAGTATAGGATTGGATCTCACATTGTTCTTCCAGGAGCAGGGAATCGATGTCTTCTCCGAAGTCAGCCTCAACAACATCTCAAACGAGGACAGATCCCTCGTAGTGCAATTTTTTCCAGCCGCCCAATCCGTAATAGTTTTCGGGAAGGAAGTTCCGCTCCCGGTATACCAGATGCCGCCGAAAGAGAAGACCCGGGGGATGCTCCGGATTGCAGAGGCGCTGGATAACACTGCCGTCCAGCTCGCCGGTCACCTGGAAGTGGAGCAAGTCCCGGCACTGCCCGTTCCGCTGTACCTGCCCGTCAAAATTGCTGACGGCAGAGTGCAGGGAGTTGTCCGGTTGAAGCAGATCGCAGCAGCCGGGGGGCTCGGCTCGCAAGGCAGGAATACCGTTCTTTTTACTCCCCGGTTCGGTCCGCGGATATTGCTGAGCGGCGTCGTGACCGGACGCCGGGTCCATGAATCCCGGCAAGCCGAACGTTGTGCCGAAAGAAAAGAAGCACCAACCTGCAAAGAATGCGGGCGCTGCACTAAAGTATGTCCGGGAGGAGCATTGGGACCGGAAGGCGTCGATGCGTTCCGGTGCCGGACCGTGAGTGCCTGGGTTCCACCCTTCATGGTCCCGGCTGTGAAGTGGATGCTGAAACGGACGACATTTTTGAAATGCATCGCCCCGCTTGCACCATGGATCGCCCGGACGGCAACGATCCGGTGCAGCCTCTGTGTCACGGTGTGCCCGAATTTTTCAGGAGATGAGGGGAGGGGATAAGGCACCCTCTTGAAAATTTTGGCTCGCCGACATTTCGTATGGGTGAGAATGATTTCTATCTCTCACGAAAAAATGAGACGATTAACTCAAAATCCTGAAAGTGAGCATTCCTGACACCTTAACGAGGAATACAATGACAAAAACTTCCGGTCGCGCTTAAACAAGAGTGTTCACTTGACCATATATCCTCTTATCAGATCCTTTGAGTGTACCCACGCTTTTTTTTAACGAAGAGCCAAAAATATTTTTTTCCTCCCCTCCATATCCAGTCGCAGTTCATCCAAATCATAGAGAGTGTCGAAGCCCTCCGCGAGAAGCAAAGGGCGTAGGGAATAACGATCGAGGGGTTGTTTGAGGGGCTGAGGTCTGGGGCGTTTGCAGGAGAGTTATCACACTGAGTGGTACCCCCTACTAAAAGCCATATTACCCAACAAATGAACAATCATAAATATATCCTGATTTTACCTCATCAGGATCTGATGAGGACTGTCTGATGCCACCAGCCAGAAAAAAGAAGATCGATATCATCATTAAATCCGAAAAAGTGCCGGGCGCCCCGATTCCGGCTATGGTCGTTGCAGAAAAGTTCCAGAGCCTCCAGAACATTCTCTACGTAATAGGGGATTTCCTTGAAGGGAAGAAATATCACACCGGAGGTGATTTTCCAAATTCTGTCAAGGACCGGTTTACACTCGTTGTCCGCGATCTCAAGATGGGGAGTGTTGATGCCAATCTCGGTCTTGCTGACGCACAGCAGGGACTACCTGATCAAGCTACGCTTGGCGAACAGGCAATCGGTCTGACGAACGAGGTTGTTCACTTCGCATAGACCGAAGACGATATCTCCGCAAAAATTTTCGAACGGATCCCCGACGAACCCAGAAAATTCCGTCTCATCCAGGAACTCGATCATCTCTGGCCGGACAACCGCTCACCCTACAGCGTGCACATTGGGTTGGGACAAAGCCGACCCCTGCATCTCCTTGAGTTGATGAAATTAGATTGAGAGCACAAAAAGATCGATATATTGATTAAGAATAAATATATCTGTCTGTTAATTTTGATCCCAATCGGGATCTTTTGACTGCTGAAGATATTAGAAATTGTACCGCCACTCCAAGAAATTTTCTCGAAGGAAATAACTACCAACAAGCTTTTGCGAGAGGAAAAAGAACTGATTTTCATCATGTCCCGAATTACGTTTCTGGTTTGATTACTCTTCCTCAAGGGTCAAACATGAGTCAAATCGCGTGCAATATTGTCGATAGTGCTTGAGCCACTTCATTTCCACTTCGGAATGGAACCACGAAGAGGTCATGAAACTTACCCGATCCGCTGCGATTAAACTGTTAGGGCCCGGCGGCTCAATCATTTTTGATGAGACTGGTCAACAGAAG
>JAQTSH010000295.1 GCA_028711405.1 Methanoregula sp. | reverse complement strand
ATCGAAGGAAAGATCGCCGCGGTACTTTCTGAACTGAAATCAAAGGATTTCGTGCTGGTCAATATCAAAGGCGCAGATGAGGCAGGGCATGACGGGCATGTGGCGGAGAAGAAGGCGTTCATCGAACGGGTGGATGCCGCGCTCGCACCGCTCCTCGCGCTCGGAGACTGTATCCTTGTCATCTGTGCCGATCATTCCACTCCCTGTGCGATCAAGGATCACAGCGCAGACCCGGTCCCGGTGGTCATCCGGGGCGACGGTGTCCGGGTGGATGAGGTCATGCATTTTGAGGAACGCGCCTGTGCACGGGGCGGGCTCAACCGGATCACCGGCGCTGCCCTGATGCCGATCGCGCTCGACCTGATCAATAAGGCGCACAAGTACGGTGCCTGAGCCAGCAACCGGGGAACCATGAGAAACGGATCCGTGAAAAACTGGCACAAGCACTGCCTGCTGCCCGATGGTACTGAACTCCAGGAGCACAGCATAAAGACCGATCGCAATATCGTGATCGGCGAGTACTGCCAGATCGATTACGGGCTCCGGGGTGCGGATATTTACGTGGGGGAGTCCTCGAAGATCCGGGGACACATCTGGGCTCGCGGTGATGCACGGGTAGGGAACCTGTGCGAGATCAGCGGGGACGTGATCGCAAAGGATGATGCCTACATTGGCGAAGACGTAAAGATCCACGGCAGGCTGGTGGTCAACGGGGCGCTTGACATCGGGGAGAAGGTCGAGATCAGGGATGGGTTTGAAGCCAAAGGCGCAATCGAGGTGAGAAACCCGATGCCCGTCTATATGTTCATCGTCCTCTACCTGCTCACGCTCCTGAAGATCGAGAACGAGCGGGAACTCGACCGGATCCTGAATGATATCTTTGCCGACGACGAAGCGAAGATGGAGATCCCGCTCCTGATCCCTGCCCGTTCCCGGCTGGACATGCGGCTCTTTGCCGTCCCGGGCACGATGAAGATCGGGAAACGCTGCCGGCTCCACGGGAATATCCGGGCGGGCGCGATCGATGTCCAGCAGGACTCTGTCATCTTCGGGAGCCTGCGGGCACGGAGGCGGATCAGTGTCGCGGGGGGTGTGACCGTCCATGGGAATGTCGAAGGTGGTGGGGATGTGATGGTAAAGAAGGGTGCCCATATCCTCGGGAATGTGATCGCGAATGCCCTCACCCTTCACGAAGATGCAAAGATCGATGGGACAATTGAAGCTCCGCATGGCATGCGGATCGAGCGTGGCACATGACTGCACAAGAGATCCTCGGAATTGAAGAACTAATCTTTGTCGAACCGTCGTTTTCAGCGCTGGCTGAACCGGGATACACTGCGCTGCTCCTGGAGGGGGAATGGGATGAAGGGCGCCTGCTGCTGGACGAGCATGAAGATCCGATCGCGGTTGCGTTCCATGATCCGAAGGGGTGGGTCGCAGGCTCGTTTTTGTGCCGGAACCCGACTGTCCCGTTGATCGAGCGGTTCGAGGAGGTGAATGGCGAGATCCTCCAGGAAGACCGGGCGGTCTGGGCGGATGCCGTGCGGGAATATTTTTCAGACAGACTCCTGCGGGAGACGCCTCCTGCGTTCGATGACTTGAACCCGGTCCGGATGGGGATACTGTCTTCAGTTATCTCCCGTGCGTGGGGCAGGGGTTCCGGGGAGGTCTGTATTGACTGCGGATGCGGTTCGGGCGTGGGGTCACTTGTGCTCCGCGAGCTGGGGTACCACCCGCTCTCGTTTGACAATGATCCGTCACTCCTCTCACGCGGGCTTATCGCGGCACGGCTCAAACCGGCAGAGACGATGTGCCTGGATGCCACCATCGCCTCTGTCTATCTCGACCCGGCGCCACGGGGCATCGGCATTATGATGGGGGAGATCAACACCTTTTCCCGCGAGATGTGGGAACGGATCGTCGCAGAACTGTTCGCTATCACCCGTGAAACCCTTATCACTGTCGGGACTGAGGAGGAGGCGCAGCTCATCTGTACCTGGGGGGACGCCCGGAAGAAAGTGGTCGAGTGTGAGGAGAGTCCCGGGGATTCATTCTATGATCACTGGGTCTGCATTGCGCATGATGAACATCCGTGAACTGATTGCACCCGTCGCGTCAGGGTTCTCCCACGGGTCTGAACTGTAACCGGTGATATACGATTGAGCCATGCCAGACGGTTTGAGTCCCGGATAATTCATCCGTGAACCGGTGTTATGGTGTGAATCAAAATACTAAAAGAGACAATACAGAGACACTATAGTGATCACGGGGCGGTAATGGGTATGAGTTCGGTCATTCTTGCGATCATCCTTATTGTGGCAATTCTTGCCATCGCGTACTTTCTGGTGAAAAAGTTCACGGTGCTTCTCATCAATGCGGTCCTTGGGCTCATCTTTCTTTTTGTTCTCAACACGCTCCAGGTCATGCAATGGATCGGGAAACCGGATCTCGGGTACAGCCTTGCGACGATCATCATCTGTGGTATCGGGGGATTACCCGGGGTGCTCGTCCTGGTTCTGTTGAATATGATCGGGATCACCGTCTGAAAAATGATTTTTCTAAAAAAGGCAACAAATCAAAAGACATACGAATATCCAACGGGGGAGCAATCCGCACCCGGATTGGGGAGATCCGGATACCTGGCATTGTGTGAACTGAATATCGAGATCCCAAAATTCCGCATTCCACAGTTTCAGGGACTATCGGTCGATCCTGACGGTGATCGCCTGTCCAATAGAGCCTAAAAGAGCTTTATTCCGGCACCGATATGCCCTCAAAACCGTAAAACCGGGAATGAACTGAAGGTTTCGGAAAAGAAAA
This sequence comes from Methanoregula sp., assembly GCA_028711405.1. GTDB lineage: Archaea > Halobacteriota > Methanomicrobia > Methanomicrobiales > Methanospirillaceae > Methanoregula. Next base: position 373 of record JAQTSH010000295.1, on the reverse strand, counting down.
GACACGGTTTTTCCCGATTAAGACACCCATATGATCAAAGGGGGGGAATCGAAGCCCGTATCGGGGAGATTTGGATGCATTGTATCTGGAAGCAGAACTATAAAAATAAAAATTTCAGTGAAGGGTCGAAACCGGGATAACAGAATTTTTTGTGACACGACCGAAAAATTGATCGTGTACTGAGTAATGCTCTCTTTTGAAAATATGAACTGGTAAAAGATTAAAAACAGTTATCAGAGATGCCCAGTACAGAGTATTAACGAATAATAGGCAGAGGTTCTGATGAATACATTTTTTATAAAAATCAAGGAACCGGCTGAAGAATGGTTAAAAAAATACGATAAGAACATCCAGCGGCGTTTTGGTAATAAAA
>JAQTSH010000294.1 GCA_028711405.1 Methanoregula sp. | reverse complement strand
CCAAGTTACATTTTAATACATAAATGCACAAAATTATACATCAAAGTATCGGTTGTGCAGATGCAACGGGCAAAGGATACCCGGGACACTGACAAGCCCGGATACCTGCAAAAAAAGATGATGTGATACACCATGAAGTCAAAAGATATTGCAATTGTCGGCATTCTCCTCGCTATTGGCGCAATCCTGAGGTATTTCCTCGCGATGCTCCACACGCCTCTCACACCGAACATGATCATCGCGTTCTATTGTCTCGCGATCATCCTTATCCAGCCAAAGGTCTATGAAGCACTTGGTATTGGTATCGTCGCCGGACTCTTGTCCATGCTGATATCCAGTTCCATGTTCCCCCCGGCGAACCTCATCAGCGAACCGATCGGCGCACTCGTCTGCTTCGGGCTATACGCTGTGCTGAAGAACCGGACAAAGTTTGCACCAACGGTCACAACGTTTCTGACAACACTCGCCAGCGGTTTTTCGTTTGCGGCAATCGCGATCATCTTTGTCGGGGCAACGATCCTGACCAAGTATAACGGGAATCTCTTCAACTTCATGATCGTCTTTGTGCCGATCGTTGTTGTCACCGCGGTGTTCAATGCGGTCATTGTCCAGATCCTCTACGTCCCCTCAAGCCGGGTACTGGTAAGAGGAAAGGAATGATCGAGCTGGTCAACGTCAGTTATACCTACCCCCACACCGCCCGGGCGGCACTCGACCATCTCTCCCTCTCGTTACCGAAGGGTCAGTGTATCATGGTCACCGGTCCGTCCGGAGCCGGGAAGACCACGCTCTGTCTTGCGGCATGTGGCATCCTTCACCATGAATATGGTGGCAAAAAAGAGGGACAGGTAAAACTTGACGGCAGGGAGGTCAGTGGCTATGTCAATCTCTCGGAGATTGCCCAGAACATCGGGATCGTCTTTGATGATCCTGAAGCCCAGATGATCTTCACGACCGTGGAAGAAGAGATCCTGTCCGCACTTGAACACCGGGGACTTCTTGCAGCGGAGATCGAGGATCGCCTCGCCGCGATCATGGAGACCTGCTACCTTTCTGAGTTAAAGAACCGCTCCCCGCACAACCTCTCCGGGGGTCAGAAACAACGTGTGGCACTTGCAGCAACGCTGGCGCTGGGCAACGATGTGTTGATCCTTGACGAGCCCACATCAGAGCTCGATGAGCATGCGACCCACCGGATTGTCGATATCCTGAAAAACCTCAAGGCTCAGGGAAAGACCCTCCTCTTAGTCGAGCATAAGTTCACCCATTTCCGGGATATGATTGATACCCTTGTCGTCATGGAGAACGGTACAATCCGGGCTATCGGTGCGCCCCGCGATATCCTGACCGATGAGCGCCTGCGAAGGATCGTGATCCCGGACTTTTCACAGATAAAAGCGAGCTCCGTTGACCATGCCGCACCGGCTGGTACTGCCCCTGCAACGGTCGTCTCGGTTCAGCACCTGTCCTATTCCTATGATGAGGTTCCTGCCTTAAAGGATGTGAATCTTACCATCCATGCCGGGGAATTTGTCGCAATCGTCGGGGAGAATGGTTCCGGAAAGACCACGCTTGTCAAACATTTCAACGGGCTCCTCTCCCCGACTAAGGGTGATGTATTCATCCAGGGGAAGAATACCCGGACCTGTTCCGTCGCTGAACTGGCTCGCGATGTGGGGCTTGTCTTCCAGAACCCGGACCACATGTTCTTTGCCGATACTGTAAAGGAAGAAGTGGAATTCGGGCTCAAGAACCTTGGGATCAAGGACGGAGCGGCGATTGTCGATGCAGCGCTTGGCGATGTCCGGCTCCTGCATACCAAAGACCTGTACCCCCGCTGGCTCTCGCGCGGTGAGCGGCAACGCCTCGCCATCGCCTGCGTCTGCGCCATGCAGCCATCGATCATCGTGCTGGACGAACCGACCACCGGGCTCGATGGGGATGAGGCATGTCTTGTGATGGAGATCCTGCACGATCTCCAGCGAAAAGGACACACGATCATTGTCATCACCCACAACCGGGAACTTGCAACGAATTGTGCTGACCGGTTGATCACGATGGAACAGGGACAGATCGTCTCGGATTCGCAGGTACGGTGAATACGATGGCAGAGATTCTTCAATATGTCCACAAGGATGGATTTTTCCACACGATCCATCCGTTCACGAAGATCGCGTTTATCCTTGTCATCAGCCTGATGTGTATCATATCAACAAATATTCTGTTCCTCGCGATTCTTGTTGCCGCCCTGCTCATCATCGCATACGCAAGTAACCTGTACAAAGAGGTGATAGCGCAGCTGAAACTGGTCATCCTGATGAGCGTTGTGTTTATCATCATCACGGTGATTACAATGCCCAACGGTGCGGTGATCGGGTATGTGATTCCTGCGGCGGTGCCATTTGTTGGCGGGTTTATTCCCATCACCCAGGGAGCGCTCGAGATTGGGTTAATCCTCACCCTGAGGTTCATGGTATTGATCTTTGCGTTCCAGCTCTTCCTCATCTCCACCCAGCCCCGGGATCTTGTGCATGCGCTGGAGAAGTGCAGGATGCCGATCGATTACATTCTTATGTTCATCATCGCGCTCCGGTTCATCCCGACACTCCAGATTGAAGGCAAACGCATTCACGAAGCCCAGCTGGCACGGGGCTACAATCCCGGTTCCGGATTTTTAGGAAAGATCCGGAGTGTCGCACCGATCGTGATCCCGCTGGTCTCGAATGCGCTGCTCCGCTCGAATGTGCTTGGGCTGACGATCGATATGCGGGGGTACCGTACTGGTAAGCGAACCCATGTCCGTGAGAAGCGGTTTCTCCATGCTGATTACCTGGTGATGGCAGTTCTTGTCATCGGGTTCGGGGGATTTGTCGCACTCACGCTCGTGCAGGTGCTGTAATTCCGAAATTCCCTTTTTTGAGATTTGATTCTGTCGAGAAAATCTTCAAATCAGGTCCAACATACCACTTTTTTATTGTAATGTGACAAATCTCGATGACCCCGGTCAATTCTCTGTTGCAGGAAGTGCCGGTGGCTTTAAAACCGAGGTAGGAATATTCACGGCACATGGATTGAGTTACAGATTGGATCTATGAGAACTCATATTAAAATATGAAACTACACATTTTTTTTTCGTAACCTGTTACAAGCGATCACAATCATGTCACAGAGTATTACAGGTCTGGGGGATACGAAG
>JAQTSH010000293.1 GCA_028711405.1 Methanoregula sp. | reverse complement strand
ATCCAGGAAAACCTGGAGAATGTCACCGACAAAAACCGGGATGAAGCGTTCGAACGCACCCGACAACAGGTGTTCGAACTGTTAAAAAAGACCATCCGTCCCGAATTCCTCAACCGGATCGATGAGATCATCATGTTCAAACCGCTTAATAAGGATGAGATCCGGACGGTTGTCGAGCTCCAGCTGGGGATTATCCAGAAAATGCTCGGGAAGAGCGATATCCGGCTCAAGGCGACAAAGAAAGCCATCCAGTTCATCGCCACCCTAGGGTTTGATCCGCAATTCGGTGCACGACCGATCAAACGGGTGATCCAGAAAAACCTGCTGAATGAACTGTCAAAAATGATCCTTGAAGGAACCGTACATAAAGATAAGGAGATCGTGGTCGATGAGAAAGATGGAAAGCTGATGTTCAGGAATACCTGAACCTGTCAGCAGTTTTCATTCATTTCTGGTTGAGGGATGTACATTACCCTCTGCCCTGCCGCAGTACCGGCATTGGACCCGGGTGTCCATCCCCCCTCATTTTCCGCAAACCCCATCAACCATCCCGCTAACATATGATTATGCACCCGGTCCTCAAAGACACGGCAGGTCTCGGCACCGTTCTCTGGCTTATCGGGTACCTCGCGTCGATGGTGTTGTATTTCACGCCGCTATCGGGTACCATGGGCTGGATCCTCACAGCCGTCTTTACCCCCTTCACCCTCCTTGTCACATGGTGGTGGTTTGTGAAGCGGGAACGCCACTCCCTGCACTATTTTGCCGGCGTGGGTATTGCCTGGATGGTAATCGCGGTCGTGCTCGACTACCTGTTCATCGTGCGGCTGTTCAACGCCACAACCTATTACGCCCCGGATGTGTTCCTGTACTATACACTTGTATTCCTGATACCGGTCGGGGTTGGCTGGTACCTGAACCGGGCAGGACCGGTGGCACAACCCGGATGATCAGCCGGGGGAATTAACCGGGTGTATACCATCCACCAAATCATGACAGAAGATGCAAGGAGAATCCGGCACCTGCCAGCGGATCTGCATCCTTTTTAACAATTCCCGCCGAATCCGGAAATCATGATTCATGGCGCAGCAACATCCCGACATACGATTCTTTCTGTTCTTGTCATCACCGGATTCTTCATGCTCGCGGCGGGTTGCAGCACGCCGGCACATCCACAATCCGGGGCGGAGAGTCCTGCGGGAGCGGCAGTGAATGTATCGATCCAGCCGGATATCACCCGGTATGCCCTGTACATGTCATCCGCGCCGGGCATCGGGCTCTCGCCGAATGTTACCGGACGGACCGGTGGGGGAGGGAAATATGTCTACGTCTGGAAGACCGATTATGGCATTTTCCTGAACTGGAACACCTCGGATTACACGGTCACCAACCGGGGAACTGAGGTAACGGTGCCCGGCGGAAAAGTGTACTGGACGTACGGAGCCGAACCGACTGGCACGACCCGCCCCCTTGTGCATGTCACGCTCGACGTGGTCGATGCAACAACCGGATCCACGGTGGGGCATGCCGAGCGCGTTATTGGATGGAGTGAAGGCGATATGGCTGAGATACGGTGACGTCCGGGCGGGGATACCTCCCCCACTCCCTATCATGGACTGCATTCGGGGCGTATCTATTTTGTAATTCCCGCGCCAATGATTGAGCATGGCTTCTTTTGTCCACCGGATAGAAGTTCACTATACACAGGATCCCCGGTTAAAGACCCGGACCGACCGGATACGGTCCCTTGGCTTTCCGGTCGATGAGATACATCTCATCTCGGTTTTTACCATTGCCACGGGCACACGGGACTTCACCCCAATAGAGCTCTCGCAGATCGGCGCCCAGCTCGCAAATCCGGTTGTGCAGGAATTCACGGTTGACACGCCCACACAGAAGCCATTCGATTATGCCATTGAGGTCGGTTTCCTTCCCGGGGTCACCGATAATGTCGGAAACACCGCACGGCAGACCATCGAGGATTTTCTCTCCCTCGTATTTGTGGAAGGGGAATCGGTCTATACCTCGCAACTCTATTTTGTCTGCGGAGACCTGACCCCTGCTGACGTGCAGAGACTTGCCTTTTCGCTCGCGAACCCGCTCGTGAACCGGGTGTCCGTGAAGACCCGGCAGGAATACGCTGCCCGTGGCATGGAGACCACCGTGCCCCGTGTTTACCTTGACGAACTCCCGACCGCAGAACCGGTACACCTCAACCTTGACGACCGGGACCTTGCCCGGATTGGAAAGGAGGGGATCTGTGATCCGGTCACGCACGTCCGCCGGGGTCCGCTTGCGCTCGATCTCGCCCAGCTGCACGCGATCCGGGACTATTTCAACAACAAAAACCGCGAGCCGACCGATGTCGAGCTCGAGTCGCTTGCCCAGACGTGGAGCGAGCACTGCAAGCACACGATCTTCGCATCCGCGATGGACGACGATCTCCCGCTCGGGCTCTACAAGACCTGCATCCAGGCAGCGACAAACCGGATAAGAAAAGAGCGGGGTGATAAGGACATCTGCGTCTCCGTCTTTTCTGACAACTCCGGGGCGATCGTCTTTGACGACGAATATCTTGTGACCCACAAGGTCGAGACGCACAACTCCCCCTCCGCGCTGGACCCGTTCGGCGGGGCGCTCACGGGAATTGTCGGAGTGAACCGGGACACGATCGGGTTCGGGCTCGGCGCGAAGCCCTGCATCAATTATTATGGGTTCTGTGTCGGGGCACCGGATACTGATCCGGCATTGTACCGGGGGAAGAACTGGCAAAACCCGGTCCTCTCCCCCCGCCAGATCCTTGACGGCGTCGTCCGGGGGGTGGGTGTCGGAGGGAACTGTTCCGGCATTCCGACACCCCAGGGCTGGTGCTGGTTCGATGACCGTTACCGGGGAAAACCGCTCGTCTTCGCGGGCACGGTGGGTGTAATCCCGCGTGAGCATGACGATCGCAAACTCCACGAAAAACGGGCAGAGGCAGGTGACCTCATCGTGATGGTCGGCGGTCGCGTGGGCAAGGATGGGATCCACGGCGCTACGTTCTCCTCAGAAGCGCTTGACCCGGCAAGCCCGGTCACCGCTGTCCAGATCGGGGACCCGATCACCCAGAAGAAGTTCTCCGATGTGATCGTGAAAGAGGCGCGGGACCGGGGTCTGTACCGCAGCATCACGGATAACGGGGCTGGCGGGCTCTCCTGTTC
>JAQTSH010000292.1 GCA_028711405.1 Methanoregula sp. | reverse complement strand
TTGAAACTCCGCACGTCCCAGTTCGCGCTCCCGACCGAACCCGCAATCCCATCGACAACGATGGTCTTTGCATGGATAAACCCGTTCTCGTAGGTGTAGGCTTTCACCCCGGCATCCAGCAGTTCCCCGATGTAGGAGTAACTCGTCCAGTAGACAAACGGATGATCAGGTCGGTTCGGGATCATGATCCGGACATCGACACCGGATAACGCCGCGATCCGTAAGGCATCCATGACGCTTTCGTCCGGGACGAAGTAGGGGGTCTGGATATAAACGGATTTCTTTGCCGTGTTGACCAGTTTCAGGTATGCTTCCTTGACCTGGTTCCAACGGGCATCAGGACCGCTGGAGACGATCTGGATCGGTATTGTCCCGGTAATCGCGGGAGTCGGATAGTAGATATCATCATACCCGACATATTCCCCGGTGGCGAAATTCCAGTCGAGAAAGAACCGTATCTGGAGGGCATGGGCAGCGGTGCCTTCAATCTTCAGATGGGTATCCCGCCAGTACCCGAACCTGGGATCCTTGCCCAGGTACTCGTCCCCGATATTGAACCCCCCGACAAACCCGGTCGTCCCATCGATGACGGCAATCTTCCGGTGGTTCCGGAAGTTCATCCGCAGGTTGATGAAGGGAATCCGTGACGGGAAGAATTTTGCCAGTTTGCCCCCAGCTGCCTCGTAGGCGGAGAAGAAGTCACGCGGCAGTTTTCCGCACCCCAGACCATCGACGAGGAGCCGGACGGTGATCCCGGCACGGGCGCGTTCTGCAAGGGCGGCAACGATCTCCTTTCCCAGGTGATCGTTTCGTATGATGTAATATTCGAGGTTGATATGCGCCCGTGCGCCCTGGATGGCGGTGAGGAGGGCTGAGAATTTGTCGTTTCCATCCGAATAAACCCGGACCCGGTTATCGGTCGTGAGATACGCCCAGTTGTTCTCGAGCAGCATGAGTACCATGCTCTTGAACGGGCGCAGGAGGATATCGTCAGGGGTTGCGGTCTTCTCCGAGAACTCCTTCTTCTGCCCGTTGATGAGATCGAGAAGTATCTCATCTTCTTTCTTCTTTAATGTGAACAGCTGTTCCCGCGTATAGTTCTGACCGAGGATCAGGTACAGGATAAATCCGACTACGGGCAGAAGGATGAGGATCGAAAGCCATGCCAATACGGCGGTCGGATTGCGTCGTTCAAAAAAGACCAGACTGATGATAAAACAGATGTTAATCAGAATGATGATCGTTAAGATTTCCTGAAACAGCATGATCCCGTCCTTCGTCCGTATGTTCCCGTCCCGGGAACGATACACTTGATCGAGGATATGCTGTCCCATCAGTTATAGATTTTTCAATCACGTGCAACGGTAACCATCAGTGATCGCAATTCGTACCACCCGCCAAATTTCCGTCAGTACAAGGGGCACGCTGCCGGATGATCTTCGGACGGTTTTGGGGTTCCTGAACGGTATCCCCGGCATCTGTTTTGTTATCACCGGTTTTCGTAGTTCGTGATGACCAGTTCGTTGATATCTCCACGACCAGAACCCTTGCTGTTGATGATCCTCCGTGCGGGAACCCGTTCGATGGTAAACCCGTCATACAGCGTATCAAAGAAGGTGTCCCCGTGGTTCTCATTTTTGGGATCCGAGTTGCTCAACATGCACCGTGCGCCGGCGGTGTCCAGTTCCCGATAGAATCCCGCGAGCCGTTGCTGGTCAGCGTCCGTGAACCCGTCTTTACCATATGAGGTAAAAAAGGCAGTACTGTTGAGCGGGCGGTACGGGGGGTCAAGGTACACGAAACTGCCCGCGTTGATATAGGGTCTGCAGCTGGAAAAATCCCCGAGCAGGATCCGGGTGTTCTTTAAGACTGCGGATACATTGTGGATATTTTTTTTGTCACAGATCCGGGGATTTTTGTATTTGCCGAACGGGACATTGAACCCCCCGTTCCGGTTCATCCGGAAGAGCCCGTTAAAGCAGGTGCGGTTGAGAAAGATCACCTGCGCTGCACGTTCCACCCAGTCTGGCTGGACGGTGTCGAACGTGATCCGGGATTTGTTCCGGTTGAACGTGTCCCGGACTGCATAGAACTGGGTCTCCCGTTCAGCTTCATTATCTGCGAGGTATTCGGATTCAAGAGTCGCGAGGCACTCTACGAGATCCTGCGGGGACTCTTTGATCACGCGGTACGTGAGGATGAGTTCTTCATTGGAATCGCAGATGGTACAGGATTCAAACGGGAACTGCCCGGTGATAAAAAAATAGACCGCCCCGCCGCCGATGAACGGTTCTACATAGTGAGTAATCTCCCCGGTCTTCAGCCCGGCAGGGAACCTTTTGTTGAACGCGTAAAGCAGCTGTGATTTACCTCCCGCCCATTTCATGAACGGGTTGGCGGTCGGAACCAGTGTCAGGTGTGTCATGCAGGAAATCTCACTGATACCATGTACTGTGATGTATCCTTTGAAAATGACTGCGCATTTTGGATACAGGTCGTGGTGCGGGCACCTGCCTGGATACCGTACCCCTGGTTTCGTAGGGCCCCCACCCATCGGGGGTCACCCATCCCGGCTAAATTCCAATCCGATCTCTTACATGCATTTTTTTAAATTTTATTTTCTCTGACGTGAAATTGGTCAGTTTTTCCCATTTTTTCAATAGGGCATGTAAGGGGTCGGACAGGTTTGTTCGTACATTTTTGCACGGGATTCCTTACGTAATTGCCAAATTTTCCGATAAGAGTTTGCCCGGTATGGCAGAACTTGTCGGGTGCGAAGAAAGCAGGCGACCCCCCACATGCGTCGAGAGTGATTGGTGTAAACGGCGAGACTTGTGGGGAGATGAATCCTGGATGTTGACCGGTACCGATGTTGATTGCGGTCCCCCTGAAAACTCCCCCCCTCCATGTGCCGGATGCCGGGTGATCTCCCTGATCCTAAAAAGTGTTCATGGCGGGTTTGCCACAAGCGCTCATGGACATGAGATATCCATAGCAGTGTTCATGGCTGAGCCGCCACAGGTACTCATGGATAAGGGGGAAGGCTTCAGCACATGTGCTATTTTTAACCAGTATAAATGACGACAAATGTCGGAGTAGTCAGAAATCTGCTCAACTAAAGTCATTCACTTCCTCCTTTAAAGGCTTTTTTCTCCTCGATCAAAGCAATATACTCGTTGACCAACCGTTCACTCATATCCA
>JAQTSH010000028.1 GCA_028711405.1 Methanoregula sp. | reverse complement strand
GGGGTCGCCAGAATCCTCAAAGAAAAACTGGGAGTCACAAAGGACATTGACTGCATGTTCATCTTTGGATCGTTTGCCCGTGGAACCGCCGGGACAAAAAGTGACATCGACCTGTTCATCGTCGGCGATGTGGATGAAAACACCGTCATCCCCCTCGTGCATGAAAGCGAACGTATACTCAACCGCGAGATCAACTACACGCTTATGCGGCGCGAGGAACTCACAAAACGAAAGAGCGCCAGCGATCCTTTCGTAAAGAATGTCATCAATGAACCGAAAATCATGATCTCCGGGACCTGCGATGATTGACGATCTCCTGCGACAGGGGCTGGTGAAAAAGCTCCCGGTCGACCGGAAAAAAGTAGACGATGCCATCGCGCACGCCCGGCGGGATCTCATCACTGCCGTGACTCTCCTTGCGAGCGATCAGGACTGGGCATATACTATTGCGTACAATGCCGTCCTCCAGGCAGGGCGGGCGCTCATGTTCTCCAAAGGCTACCGCCCGGAGGGAGCCCACCAGCACATCGCTGTCGTAAAATTTGTCGGATTGTATCTTGATGAGAATGACACCATCTCCTTTGACCGGATGCGACGAAAACGGAACAGTTCGGTCTATGATACCGCAGGCACGATCACGGAAAATGAAGCAGAGTTCGCCATAACGCAGGCTGATCAGCTGGTAAGAAAGATCGTCTCCTGCATAGAATGACCCTGAAAAAACGGAGAGTATCGCCGCGATATATATGCGAATGAGAGAAATCCCGGGCTGGCGCTTCTCTCTGGTAGTATTGAGCAGTATTTTCGTCTTTATAGACCTGGATGATATCAGGACTCCCGTTCTCTACCTACTCCCGCTTTATAACCATACCCTTATGTCCCCCGGTTACCTAACACCATACATAAGGAAGTGAACGGATGCCCGGGCAACTCGCACCCCAGAAAAAGAAAAATATCGTCATAAAAAAACTCGATGCCCAGGCCCCGGCGATCCGCATGCAATTCGGCGTAAAAAGGATCGGGATATTCGGCTCGTTTGCACGCGGTGAGCAAACCCGGAAGAGCGATGTGGATGTGCTTATCGATTTTGAACAGGGTTATGCCACTCTCCATAACTTTGTTGCACTGTGCAATTATCTCGAAGCGCTGTTCAAACGAAAAGTCGACCTGCTCACGGTGGAGGGGATTGATAAATACATCCGGCACTATGTGGAGGCAGAGGTGATCTGGATTGAAGGATGAACGGGTCTATCTCCGGCACATCCATGATGAGATCATGTTCCTGCGACGAATATCATAATTTTTAAAGTCTATCCGAATCCGGATGTAACCCCCTCACGAATTACAGCCTGATTCAATGGCTCTTAAAAGATGATGGTTTCTGATAAAACAAACCCGTGGTTATTACCGCCACTTTTTTTAAAAACCCCGGTACCCATCCCGGGCACCCATAAAAAAAAGTTCAGAGATAGGGGTTCCGGAGCCCCTTACCTGTACCGAACGACGCCCGCTCTTCGAGAGTCTTTCGGTTCTTTGAGATCTTCTCGTTTGCCAGCTTCGTGACAAGTTCAAGACCGGGCTTGACCGTTTCCATTGGCTTGGTCTCGAAGCACCCTGCTGCCATTGCCTTTGCCCAGACCGAGTCACCGATCTTTGACCTGACAAAGATCGTGCTCCAGCCATCGGGGCTGCCAACGGAGCCGGTGGAGATATCCGCCATGTTCGCCACATAGTCAAGACAGACGTGGCATCCGGGCTGTTCATACTTGTGGGTCACCTTCAGTGGCAGCTGGACAACCTGTCCGCGCTCGCCAAAGACCCAGAACTTGCCTTTGCCGATCTCCATCTTTTTTACCGATTCCATCTTCATCGCTGCGTGGTCTTCCACGAGCTGCAAAACGCTCTGGTACGGGAAGTTCTCCATGCAGAAGATACCCACTGCAAGAGCGATCTTGTCGCCAACTTCGCGCAGACCGAACGGGTACAACTGAGCCTTCCTGACCGCCTGCATCTGGCAGGGAGTGCCGACGATACCGACCTTGTCGAGACCGTAGCTCCGGGTCACTTCCTTGATCAAGGACATGTTCGGGCTGATGTTGTACCTGGTGCCGCGTGCCGCGAGCAGTTCAGCTCTGGTTGTTGCAACCACAGGCTCCGGCTTCCATGGAAGGTCGCCTTTCCCTGCAACAATGGCTCCGTCAATGATACCGGCTTCAAGAGCGTACGCGAAGAGAGACGTAACGATCCCTCCGTCCTGCGCACCCTTGAGGATCTCCTTGTCGGTGCTCCGTGCTGACACGCATGATTTGTATTTACCGAGTTCTGCTCCCATTTCAATCACCTCACTGAAGTGCCGCCATGATGGCTTCGTTGATCGCCTCGTACTCGCTGATCACATCAGTGTTGAAGAACCCTCTCGGGCACTGGGCAACACAGGCACCGCACTTGATGCACAGGTCACGGTTGAGATTGGGCTTTCCAAACTCCATCGTAATCGCCCGGACCGGGCAGGCTGCCGCGCAGCTGCCGCATCCCATGCAGAGCCCCTGGTTGATGACCGACGTCATGATATCGCAGGCGCAGGCAGCATTGCAGCCGGCTGCCATTGTCATCAATGGCTTGAGATACGCGGTTGCGAGATCCTTTTGTTCCTTGGTTCCCTTGAGGAGCAGGTATGCCATAACAGCAACGTTCCTGATCATCTCCGGGGTCGGTGCGCATCCGGGGATGAGCACATCAACCTTGATCAAGTCCCCGATCGGCAGGTAGGACTCGTGCTGCGGCTGGTTCTGCTGTCCGCCGCGTGCGAACCGGGTGATGTTGCCGTATGCAGCGCATCCACCCAGTGCGACCACGACTGCTGCCTTTGCACGGGTCTCCTTGATCTCTTCAACTGCGAGCTTGTCCTGGATACAGACTGAACCCTCCACAATTGCCACATCGACCTGCTGGATGTGCCTTACATCCGCCAGAGTGGGCATGTATTTTAAGTCGACGTATTTGTCGAGGAGTGTTAACAATCCACCGTAGTTGTCTGCTAATGCAACAGTACAACCGGTACACCCGCTCAGGTGTGTATAGCCCAATGTAATCTTGTCTACCACAGGCTTAACCTCCTTTGTAGTTGTCTCTGCTTTCTTTGCTACGTCAGTTTTCTGTGGAGCCGCAACTGGTTTTGGCGGTTCCTCGCTGACGTTCTTCTTAAAGACACTTGATAGTAGTCCCATAATCCACCCCTATTGTTTCCAGCACAATTCGTACTGTTTTAGGAATAGCATTAAGAACCTCATCCGAGAGCCCGATCTCCATATCGGGATCGGTAACAATTTTCGGCTGGCATCCGATGACCGTGATCTCAACCTGGTCCTTGATCCGGTGAAGCGGTTCGGTGAGGTCCCACGAATGGGCGTCACGGTAACTTCCCGGAGGAAGATCTTCAACACGGAGTTTCGTAATTGATCCGGGCTCCGCGCCAAAATCGGCAATATCGACGATCACAAGTTTTTTGGTCACGTCAGGATCAAGCAGCGTAAACACAAAATGCGGACCCCCAAGCCCCGCATCGACAACTTTCACATTGTCGGGAAGCGTGAGTTTCTGCAACTCCTCTACGACTGCCGGTCCGAAACCATCATCGGCGAACAGGGGGTTTCCACACCCTGCAATCACGATCTCTGGATACAACATCCGTGTTACACTCACTGGATGAGCTTCTGGGCTACAATCCGGTTGTCCTCATCGATCACGATCATGTGGGTAGCGCAAGACACACAGGGGTCATACCCACGAACGACGACTTCAGCGAGCTGCCAGGGTGCACCGGTGAGTGCAGCGCTGCATGTTGCAAAGTTCCAGGTGGTCGGAACGAGCATCGAGTACCACTGGACACGTCCGTCCTTGACCTTTGCAAGGTGGACATCAGTGCCTCGGGGAGCTTCATTTGCTGCCCAGCCCATCGAGCCGTCACCCTGCGGGATATAATCGGCAACGACCTTTGCGGCGGGGTTGTACTCGTCAATGGCTGAGATCATAGCGGTCAGGCAGTCGGGGTACTCCATCTGCCGGGCGACCTGCTGACCAATGGTGCCCTTCTCGTCAAAGTTCTTGAACTTGACCATACGTGCACGGGGACCGACTTCAACCGGCGCGCCATCGTAGCACGGGACGCCTGTGCAGGCTTCCATCTGCGGGTTGACCTTCGTACCCATCTTGGTGGTTCCACCGACGGGGTACTTCGGGTCTTCAAGCGACACTTCCATCTCGCCCATATACCAGTCCCACGGGCGGCTCTCCTTGAACCGGCTGTAGTCCCAGGTCGGGCATTCGTCAAGGCTTGATGAACCGTACACCGGGTCGGTTGCCAAGTAGCCCTGGCTGTGGTATCCGAGGTCCTTCGGGATAGCAATCTTTGCTCCACCGACTTCCGCCCAGTCTCTCTTCTGGTAGTTGCGGAGGATTGCAATCATGAACTCCATCTGGGCGTGTGCCAGGACGAGCCCTTCCTTTGCGAGGTCGTACATCTTGGTCTTCGCACGGGGGGAGCATGCCTTGTACATTCCGCCGACTCTCGGGTTACTCGGGTGAATGGCTTCTCCCCCGGCAATCTCTCCGATTGTCTGACCGATCTCACGGATTCTCTGCAGGCGTTTTGCAACGCTGCGCACGGGTTCTTCAGGTGAGAACGGGTTGATCTTCATGTCCGTGCCCGGTAAATACATGTCGGGCAGGGTCAGGATGTTATGCAGTGCATGGCTGTGAAGTCTGTTTGCACACTGAAGGATCACTCGGAGAAGGTGAGCATCTCTGGGGATCTCACACTTGATCGATGCTTCCATCGATTCAATCCCTGCGAGTGTGTGGGCAATCGGACAGATACCACAGACACGGGACGCAATCTTGGGGACCTGCTCCATCGACTTTCCGACGGCAAGCCTCTCAACGCCCCTCACCGGGGTGATAGAACACCAGTTACCCGTCTCGATGATTCCGGCATCGTTAACCTTCAAGACAAGCTTGGAGTGTCCCTCATGCCTTGTGGTTGGGGAAATCTCTACAACTTTCGACAATATAATCGCCTCATTCTATGAGTTGAGTTGTTCGTATTGCTGTACAAAATTACTCTATACATCTCTCATCTCTAGAGATAATTGACCGTACAAAGTACGTTCAGCTTAATTACCACGATAGGTGTTATAATAGTTATCATTTAAACCCAATCGGGCTGAAACTTCAATCGGGCTGAAAAACAAAATTTGTTTTAAGATTACGAGGTAAAAAATAATATACTTCAACATCTGTCAAATGATTAAACATTAATACCGGTATTTCATCTTGAAATTTATAAAATATTGATCGGGGATTTTTATGACTTCTGGTTCATATCGCCATTCAATTCATCGTACAGCTCCGCCAGTGTCGCCCGGCGTTCTGCGTAGGCATCGTGCTGGTGGATGCTCTCTTCGTTCGTCTGCTTGATAATGATGACCGAATCACCGGAGAGATAGTCGAACTCGGCGAGCACCTTCTTTGCCATCTCGCGGACGCAGTCTTCCACAAACCGGGGATTCTTGTGCGCGGCAAGCACCACGGCACCTTCATCGCCCCGTTTCAGCAGTTCGTAAATGCCGGTGCTCATCGAATCCTTCAGGATGCAGATGATCTTTTCCAGGTCAACGTGCTGGTCGTCATCCGTCTCGATGCAGAGGAACCCGCGCCCGCGCTGGTTGTGCGTTGCCATCGGAACCTCGGCGAAGAACGCATCGATCTTGTCCTGCGGGATGCCGAGCCCGGAGAGGACGTTGTTCGCCCGGTCTTTCATGATATTCTGGGCGCACGGGCAGGCAGTCATGCCGGTCACTTCCGCGCCAATGCTCTTTCGGACGATGGGGTCACGGAACGTGCGGCGCGCGATCGCCCGTGCGTGCACCTTCACGACCTCATGGCAGGAGGTATGGCTCACGGGCGTCTCGCGCTTCACCATGAACTCGCTCTTCATCAGCACTTCGGTCCGGTCGGCATATTCGTGGTGATCCAGAAGCTTCCGCGCAACGACGCTGCATAGGTTCTCGATCTCGTTCACCTTGCCATCGATTGCCTGCTGGAGCACTTCGTCGATCACTTCGAAGTTCCGGGAGAGGTTCGCTCCTTTCAGGCTGCCAGGGAGGTCAACGTAAACATGAAAATTCGAGATGAAAATAACGGGGCGCTTGTCCGTCCGGGCTACCTGCACAAGTTTTTTAACATTTTTCACGCCGACGCGTGTGAGATTGATCCTCACGTCAGGACAGGTTGACTGTACATCGGGCAGTTTTCCGCTGAATGTCTGATCAGAGGTTTTGACACCAGGTGTGTTCTTAATAGGTCATCGCTTCCAGTGGTTATTCCAAGTGTGCTTCTTTAGTCTTTTCATATAATATTTATGTGCTTTGTTGCTGATATCAATGGAGATACACTATGATGAAAAAATATTATGAGGCAGATGCCGATCTTGGTGTCCTGAAAGGTAAACGCATAGCCGTTATCGGGTACGGTTCCCAGGGACGTGGGCAGTCATTGAACCTGCGCGATTCCGGGCTTGATGTCGTGATCGGGTTGCGCCCGGGCAAGAGCTGGGATGCGGCGGCAAAGGACGGCATGAACGTGATGACCGTCGCAGAAGCGGTGAAGAAGTCTGATATCATCCAGATCCTTCTTCCCGATGAGCACCAGGCAGCGGTCTTCCGCGCCGAGATCCTGCCGCACCTGACTGCGAACAAGTGTCTCATGTTCTCCCATGGGTTCAACATCCATTTCGGGCAGATCGTGCCCCCGGCAACGGTGGATGTGATCATGGTTGCGCCGAAAGGACCCGGGTTCATGGTGCGCCGCCAGTATGAAGAGGGAAAAGGTGTGCCGGCACTGATCGCAGTGCAGCAGGATTACTCCGGTAAAGCCCACAAGATCGCCCTTGCCTATGCAAAAGGGATTGGCGCGACGCGGGCAGTGGTCCTTGAGACGTCCTTCCGTGAGGAGACCGAGACCGATCTCTTCGGGGAGCAGGCAGTGCTCTGCGGGGGAACAACCGCGCTCATCAAGGCTGGCTTTGAGACGCTCGTCGATGCCGGGTATGCACCGGAGATGGCGTACCTCGAAGTGCTCCACGAGACGAAACTGATCGTTGACCTGATCTACGAGGGCGGGCTGACGAACATGCGCAAGTACATCAGCAACACCGCGCAATATGGGGATCTGACGAGGGGCCCCCGGGTGATCGGTCCTGAGGCGTATGAAGCGATGCAGGAGATCCTCGACGAGATCCAGAGCGGCGAGTTCGCAAAGGAGTGGATGCTCGAGAACATGGTGAACCGTCCGGTCTTTAACGCGCTCACAAAAGCCGACGAGGATCACCTCATCGAGGAAGTGGGGAGAGAAGTCCGGGGCATGATGCCGCAGTTCAGAACTGAGCCTGAGGCAGCACCCGCCGCGAAGAAGGTTTCCGCAGGTAAGAAGGCAAAGAAGCCTGCCCCGAAAGCCACTTCGCGAAAGAAGTAATCCTGAAACCTTTTTTTTCCGGTGTATTCTATCGGATAAAACTCTGTATTCTCTATCATAGCGAGACGGGAAACACCCGTCATGTCGCGCAGCACCTGCTACGGCGTGCGACGGGCAGCTGGTCGAGGGATCTGACCGTGCGTCGTATTCAGTACTGACCCGGTTTTTACTGCGGTGCAAGAAGGCACGGGGCGAGAAGCTGACCGCGATCGAACCTGCCTCCATTGATGTCTCCTCGTATGACCTGATCGCATTCGGTTCCCCGGTCTGGGCGTTCAAGCCGTCGCCGGTCATCCATGCTGCAATTGCATTGCCGCGCTCACCGGCTGCGAGGGCAAACAGGCGGTGGCGTTCTTCACGCACGGCGGGAGACGGGGCGAGAGTGAAGCCTGCGTACAGAAATGGATAGAGGCGCGGGGGATGAAGTTCTGCGGCGCGTATGGGTTCAACCAGAAAGAGATCGAGGATGAGAAGAAAAACCGGGATTTTGCCCAACTGGTCAGGAACGCGAAACTGACTCCCGTATTGGGTGTGTGCCGGGCGGGGAACCGCCGGGCAGACCGCAACGAAACCCGGGGTTGTACCAGCTGAGAACGGCAGGTACCGGTACTGGGAAAGCCTTTTGCATCGGTGGCTCCTTTATATTATGCAAGTATGACGGATCCCTATGAAGCCCTCCTGAAGCAGGCATATTCCCATATATCAGAGAAGACCGAGTCCTCTGAACGTTTTATAGTTCCCGAGGCGAAGGCATACGTGGAAGGCAAGACCACCATTCTCGATAATTTTGTTGAGATCGCCGATAAGATACGCCGGGATAAAGACCACCTGATGAAGTATATGCTCGGCGAGCTGGGCACATCGGGGAAGATCGATGGCAACCGGGCAATTTTCAATGGTAAGTTTGAGATCTCGCTCATCCGTATGATCATCAAGAGTTATGTCGATGACTACGTGATCTGTTCAGAGTGCGGGAAGCCTGACACCCGGCTCGTGAAAGATGACCGGATCCAGTTGTTGCGCTGCGATGCGTGCGGGGGGCACCGCCCGGTGCGGAAGCGGAAGGTCAGGACCGAACCCGTCTCGGAGAGCCTTGAGGAGGGTCAGGTGATGGATGTGGAGATCCAGTCCCTCTCGAAACGTGGCGACGGTGTCGTGAAGATGGGGCGTTATATCATGTACGTGGCAAATGCGAAGCCCGGTCAGAACCTGAAGATCCGGATCTCCCGCATCTCCGGTTCGATTGTCTTCACCGAACGGGCAACGGAATAAATTTTTTTTGCCCGGACCCGCGATGGGGTACCGGGAGATTTTTCTTTTTTCGCTGTGTGTGATGTTCCTGAACGGTCCGTGACATTCTGACGTAGTCGGGCACCTCTATCCGGCAAAGGCTTTTGTAGAAACCAGATCAAGGAGGTGTATAGCCACATGACCCTGCTGTGCTGGCAGTCGCGTGGCAGAAACTTCAACATGCCAATGAACCAGAAATCGAGGATGACAGAATGCGAACGATTATCAAAAACGGCGAAGTCCTGAATGTCCACACCGCCCGGTACGAGAAGAAGAACATCGTTGTTACGGGCGAAAAGATCACGAGCCTGACTGAATCCCCGGTGCCTGCACGGCAGGATGATCTGGTCATCGATGTGGAGGGGAACTATGTGCTTCCGGGGCTGATCGATGCCCATGTGCATGTGACGTCTGCGACGGTGGACCTGGCAATGCCGCAACTGCCCATCACTTATATCACGTGTTGTGCGACGAGAAATCTCAGGGAAGCCTTGCAGCGGGGTTTCACTACGATGCGGGATGTAGGTGGCGCTGACTTCGGGCTTGCAATGGCGGTGAACAGCGGGATCATACCGGGATCACGGCTCTTTTATTGCGGGCGGGCACTGAGCCAGACCGGCGGGCACGGGGATTTCCGGGAGAAGACGTATGATGGCGAGTACGGGGCGCCGATGCAGACGTCGGCAACCAGTATCGGGCAGATTGCGGACGGGATCACCGAGGTACGGCGAGCCTGCCGGTCGGAGCTCAGGAAAGGTGCGTCCTTCATCAAGATCATGGCTGCCGGCGGGGTTGCCTCGCCCGGTGATCGCGTCACCGATACGCAATACAGCAGTGAGGAACTGGCTGCCATTTCAGAAGAGGCTCAGGCAAAGAGCACGTACGTCGCGGCTCATGTGTACTCAGCCCAGGCGATCCAGATCTGCCTTCAGCATGGGGTCAGGACGATCGAGCACGGCAACCTGCTTGACGAAGAGACCGCTGTGATGATGAAGGAGAAAGGCGCCTACCTGATCCCGACGGTCATCACCTATGACGCGCTCGCGAGAAGAGGCGCCGAGTACAGGTTCCCCGCAGAGAGCATCACCAAACTGGGTTCCGTGCGGGTTCAGGCACTTGAGGCAGTCAAGATCGCCAGGAAACACGGGGTGAAGATTGGGTTCGGTACCGATCTTCTGGGACCCCTGTGGGAAGAGCAGACGAACGAATTTACACTGCGCTCCCGCGTCGAGAAGCCCATCGATACGATCCTTTCGGCGACGAAGATCAACGCAGAGGTGCTGAACCAGTCCGGGAACCTGGGAGAGATCTCCGAGCAGGCATGTGCTGATATCTGTGTTTTCGATAAAGATCCTGTTTCGGATATCTCTGCGATTACTGACTGCACACATATCCGGATGATCATGAAGGCTGGAACGATCTACAAGAACATTCTGTGATCCGCCGCCCCCCTGCCAGGACTGGATGGGCGCATCAACTATGATATGTACGGTGCAGGATTCCGGCAGGGGAGAGATCCTTCTCCCTGTGGTATTCGAGCCTGAATGTATCAGAACGCTCGCCCCGCTCTCCCGTCCTCTCATGGGCTATCCATGGTAATGCGTCGCCACCCAATTGCCCGTAATCTTCTGCCAGACCCAGGTCTCGGTAAAGGATGAGGTGATCGACTCACCGGTGTTCGTCTCGGTCAGTCCATCCCCGTACCCAATCCATATCGCGAATTCGGATCCGAGATCGATAATCTCCGAACGGGTAACATGTAACTTCTGCGAATGCAACTTTTTGTATTTCTCGCGAAAGTGGGAGATGAGGGAGTCCCGGGTGTAATGCTGGTTGTTCTGGAAAAATATCGCTCCCGGGTCGCGTGTCAGGTACAAGAACGTCTTCTCGACATCGACCTGTTCGGCTGCGGCAATTATCTCCTCCATCATTGCCTGTATCTCCGAAACTATCGAAGGATGTTGTAAAGACTCGTTTTTCTTCAGGTTCTCTCTCATAGAAGGTGATGGCATCGTAGCCATGATATATTCTTCCCGTGGGATTCCCGCACGAGGCTCGGTTTTCTGTTGATCCGCAGTGCGATACGCTCTCCAAAGCCTTTTTTAGATCCCGGATCAACGAGAGTTATACCCCACAGGATATGCCATAAGAGCACGTGGCAGACAACCCGGTTACCGGTGCGAACCAGACACAAAGGATGGAAAAAATGAAAACGATCATCAACAATGGCGAGGTCTTGAATGTCCACACGTCACAGTACGAGAAAAAGAATATTGTTGTCGAAGGCGACAAAATCACCACACTGACACCGTCTCCTGTCCCTGTGGGAAAAGGCGATGTTGTCATCGATGCAGCGGGAAAATATATTATCCCCGGACTGATCGATGCACACGTGCATGTCACCTCTGCGACCGTGGACCTTGCAACACCGCAACTGCCCGTCACGTACAACACCTGCTGCGCAGCGAAGAACCTTACCGAGGCATTGCAGCGAGGGTTCACCACCATGCGGGACGTGGGCGGTGCCGATTTTGGCTTGGCAATGGCGGTGAATAACGGGATTATACCGGGATCCCGATTGTTCTATTGCGGGCGGGCGTTGAGCCAGACCGGCGGGCACGGGGATTTCCGGGCAATGACCTACGATGGCGAGTACGGGGCGCCTATGCAGTCTTCGGCAACCAGCATCGGTCAGATCGCCGATGGGATCACGGAGGTGCGCCGGGCGTGCCGGTCCGAACTCAGGAAAGGAGCATCATTTATCAAGATCATGGCAGCCGGTGGCGTCGCATCCCCGGATGATCGTCTCACCGATACGCAATACAGCGGCGAGGAACTGGCAGCCATTTATGAGGAGGCACAGGCAAAGAGCACCTACATTGCCGCTCACGTGCTCTCCCCGAAAGCCATCCAGATCTGCCTGAAGTACGGAGTCCGGAGCATCGAGCATGGCAACCTGCTCGATGAAGAGACCGCGGTTATGATGAAGGAGAAAGGAGCCTACCTGATCCCGACCATCATCACCTATGACGCGCTCGCACGAAGAGGCGCAGATTACCAGTTTCCCGAAGAAAGCTTAAAAAAACTGGGTTCTGTAAGGGTACAGGCACTCGATGCGGTCATGCTCGCCCGGAAACACGGGATAAAGATCGGGTTTGGCACCGACCTCTTAGGACCGCTCTGGGAGGAGCAGATCAATGAATTTACGCTGCGGTCCGGTATCGAGAAGCCCATCGATACGATCATCTCGGCAACGAAGATCAATGCCGAGGTGTTGAACCAGTCCGGAAACCTTGGTGAGATATCCGAGCTGGCGTATGCTGATATTCTCGTTCTCGAAAAAGATCCCCTGAAAGATATTTCCGCGATCACCGACAGCAGAAATATCCGTTTGATCATAAAAGCCGGAACGATCTATAAAAATACCCTCTGACCTGCCGGGTCCACCGGTGCCGTAGTACGAGAAGATCCAAAAACCTGACAGGGAGACCATATGCCGGAAAGAGATACTGACGAAGAAGTGAGGTTTGAATCCGCCTGCAGGTTCGTGATCAAGCTGGGGACCCTGGCGCATCGATACGGTCCCCAGGCACTCCGGCTTGAGTCATACCTTTCACGGGTTACAAAAGCCTTAGGATACCAGGGAATATTCTCATCCACGCCAACCAGCATCTCGTTTACATTCATGAAAAAGGATGACGGGTTCTGGCAGCAGCAGCATCTTGTCACCATGCCGGGCACAGGGTTTGACCTCGCAAAACTTGCACAGGTGGGCGAGCTGGTGAACGCAGTCGAAAAAGGCAGTGTCAGCATTGACAAGGCAACAGAGACTCTGGATGAAATCGACGCGATGCCACCACCCTACCGGAACTGGATAGTGGCACTTGCCTACGCGCTCTGCGGGGCAGGATTTGCGGGCTTCCTGCAGGGGAGCTGGTGGGATATCCTGCTTGCGGCGGTGTTCAGCCTTGTTGTTTTTCTCATGGTGACGTTCTCAGGGCATTACCTGGGACGGTTTGCGGATTGGAAGCCATTTTTGTGTGCACTGGTTGCGGGGGTGCTCTCGGCTGTGACGGGCTTTTTCGTGCCGGGGATAAATGTGTACCTTGTAACCCTATCCGCGATCATTTACCTCATCCCGGGGTTTTCCATCAGCGTGGGGGTCATCGAGCTGACCACAAAGCATTACCTGTCCGGACTTG
>JAQTSH010000291.1 GCA_028711405.1 Methanoregula sp. | reverse complement strand
GTGGTCTGCGGCGGGTTCGCGATGCCGATCCGGGAAGGAAAAGCGGAAGAGATCTACATCGTCGCATCGGGAGAACTGATGGCACTCTACGCGGCAAACAACATAGCGAAAGGGATCTACAAGTACGCGGTGAACGGCAAGGTCCGGCTCGGCGGCATCATCTGTAACAGCCGGAAAGTGGACAATGAGCACGCCCTCTTAAAGGCATTTGCCGAGGAACTTGGATCCCAGCTCATCTTCTTTGTCCCGCGTGACAACCTCGTGCAGCGTGCCGAGATCCACAAGAAGACCGTGATCGACTTCGACCCGGAAGCAAACCAGGCAAACGAGTACCGCAACCTCGCGAAAGCGATCGATAGCAACAAGATGTTCGTTATCCCCAAACCGATGAAACAGGAACGGCTGGAAGAACTCATGATGCAGCATGGGTTCCTCGATGCTATGTGATGTGTGGCACAACGATACCAACAAGAAAACAAAAAGCGGATGTGAGACTGTGTTACTGATAAGGGCAATTGTACGACCGGAAAAGAAAGATGAGGTACTTGCTGAACTCTCGGGAGCGGGATTCAATGCTGCAACCATGGTGGACGTAGTCGGGCGGGGCAAACAGAAAGGGATTAAAATCGGCGGGTTAGTCTATGACGAGATCCCGAAGATTTTGATCCTGATGGTCATACCGGATGAGGAAAAAGAAAAAGTCGTTCAGATCATCCTCAAAAACGCACGGACCGGTACGGAAGGCACCTTTGGTGATGGCAAGATCTTTGTCAGCCCGGTCGATGAAGCCTACACCATCTCAAGGAACTCCAAAGGTCTGTGAGAGGGAAACGATGAAAGAGATCATGGCGATCGTCCGGATGAAAAAGACCGGTGTTACCAAAAAATCCCTTATCGCAGCAGGGGTTGCCGGGTTCACCGCGGTCAAAGTCCTTGGCCGCGGAAAACTTGTCACCGACCCGCAGGAACTGGAGAAATGCAAGGCGAAACTTCTTGCGATGGGCATGGATGAGTTCAGCGATGCCAGGGATACCGAGAGACTGGTTACCAGTTTTCTCGACGGGTCGCGGTTCTTCCCGCGACGCCTCTTCACCATCCTTGCATATGACGAGGACGTGCCACGGATTATTGAAGCGATCACGAACGCGAACCGGACCGAGTACGGGATCGGCGATGGGACTATCTTTGTCCTGCCGGTGACCGATGCAGTCCGCGTACGCACCGGGGAAACCGGCGATGCTGCCATCTGGTAAAAAGGAGGCAAAAACATGGCAGAAACTGATGTGCACATAGAGGAGATGTTCAGTCCCTATCCGGAAACCGTGAAAAAAACCCGAAAGAAACATCTCATTGTCAAGAACGAAGCGGTAGAGTGCTGCCCGCAGATCGAGGCGAACACGCGGACGATCCCCGGCATCATCTCGCAGCGCGGCTGTGCGTACGCCGGGTGCAAAGGTGTCGTCGTTGGTCCGATCAAGGACATGATCACCATCACCCACGGTCCGGTAGGCTGCGGCTACTACAGCTGGGGCACCCGGCGCAACAAAGCCCGTGGGGATGAAACTACCCCAAAGGACAAGATCTACTCCCAGCTCTGTTTCACGACAGACATGCAGGAACCGGATATCGTCTTTGGGGGAGAGAAGAAAGTCGCGAGGATGATCGATGAGGTTGTTGCAGCATTCCACCCACGGGCGATCAACATCTGTGCCACCTGCCCGGTCGGATTGATCGGGGATGACCTCGTTGCGGTGGCAAAAGCTGCCGAGGAACGGCACGGTATCCAGGTGATCGCGTATAACTGCGAAGGTTACAAGGGCGTCAGCCAGTCGGCAGGTCACCACATCGCCAACAACAACCTCATGGAGAAGGTGGTCGGGACCGGTACGACAAGAAAACCCGGCAAACATGTCATCAACATTCTCGGAGAGTACAACATCGGCGGTGACGGCTGGGAACTGGAGCGGATGTTACACGAAATCGGGTACACGGTCAACTGCGTCCTGACCGGGGACTCGAGCTACGTCAACATCAAAAACCTGCACCTTGCCGATCTTAACCTCGTCCAGTGCCACCGTTCGATCAACTATATCGCAGAGATGATGGAGACCAAATACGGCATGCCCTGGCTCAAAGTGAATTTTATCGGCATCGAAGCAACAAACCAGTCGCTGCGACAACTGGCGAAATGTTTTGGGGATCCGGACCTGGAACGCCAGACAGAGATCGTCATCGAACGGGAGACTACCCGGGTCACAGCCGCTCTTGAACAGTACCGGAAGATCTGTACAGGAAAGACCGCATTTGCCTTTGTCGGGGGTTCGCGGAGCCATCACTACCAGTACCTGCTTAGGGACCTCGGTATGGAGGTCGTCGTTGCGGGATACGAATTTGCCCACCGCGACGATTACGAAGGACGGCAGGTCATTCCCACGATCAAGCCCGATGCCGATTCCAAGAATATTCCCGAGCTCCACCTCACCCCTGATACAACCCACTACCGGGAAGCCCATGAGTACCTCAACATCACGAAGGAGAAATACGAAGCGCTCAAAAAAGAGGTCCCGCTCAACTATTACGAGGGCATGTACCCGAACATGAAAGGAGGAGAGGTCTTGATCGACGACTGCAACCACCATGAGATCGAAGAACTCGTTGCACACTTCAAACCCGACCTTGTCTTCTCCGGGGTGAGGGACAAGTACATCGCCCACAAACTGGGTGTCGCATCAAAACAGCTCCACTCGTACGACTACAGTGGACCGTATGCCGGGTACGGTGGCGCCCTGAACTTTGCGCGTGATGTATCAAACGCGTTGATGACACCGGCATGGAACCTTATTATTCCCCCGTGGGAGAAAAACGGGAACACAGGAAGTGAGAACAATGCTTGAATGTATCCCGGAGACTCCGGTCCAGCACACAACCGGAAAGATCAACCCGGCGAAAACCTGCCAGCCAATTGGCGCCATGTATGCCGCGCTCGGTATACATGGATGCCTCCCCCACAGCCACGGCTCGCAGGGTTGCTGCGCCTACCACCGCATGCACCTGACCAGGCACTTCCGGGACCCGGTACTCGCAAGTTCGAGTTCCTTTACCGAAGGAGCCTCGGTCTTTGGCGGGGCAGCGAACCTCAAGACCTCGATAAAAAACGTCTTTGCGATCTACAATCCCGAGGTCATGGCAATACACACCACCTGCCTCTCCGAGACGAT
>JAQTSH010000290.1 GCA_028711405.1 Methanoregula sp. | reverse complement strand
GAAAACTGAATCGCATCTGAACACAGTGAAAGGACTTTTGGATTCGCATTACGCGACTCCTCGTTAGCTTACCGCATTCTCAGATCATTAACCTGAAGCCCCATTCAGGAATCTTATCCATAGCAGGGTATTAACGAATGAGTGATATGCGGCAGGACAAGAGGTGTAACCGGGGGCAGAAATGGTGGATCTGTGCGGGTCTTGTGACCCGGGCGAGTCCATGTGAGACTTTCGTCCTGATCGTAGGGATACTGAAAGGATTGATTATCCCAGGAACTGTAGCATCTGCTCATTTACCAGCGCCGGTTGATCCATCGACACCAGATGACCGGCATTCGGGATCAGGGCTGTAGTTACATACGGCATCAGTTTTTTAACCCTGTCGATGGCAACCCCTGGATTATAAATAACCTCATTTTTTCCGGCAAGAAAGAGGGTGGGAGTATGGATACTCCGGAGATCGCTGTCGGAAAAGACGCCGGTGAAGATGCTTTTTCTCGGGTCGGCGTAACGAAAATGCTGTACCCCCAGTGCAAACTGCCGGGCAAACAATTCGTCCGGGCAAAAGCCTTTCCTGAAGAATCTTTTCAGCGGATTTGGTTTTACCGGAAGATAGGGAAGTATCCGGAGTAATGCCAGCACCGACCAGCTGTATGGCAGGATAGACCCCGCCGGCGCAAGCGCAGCAATTCTGTTCACCTTATCAGGGTAGTATAAAGAAAAATTGAGCGTATGCCACCCACCATACGATAATCCGGCAATATTTGGTCGTATTAATCCAAGGTTTTGTATGAGATCGCCGAGCCAGGTCGCACAATCTTTAGGGTTTTTTAGTAACCGCACCTGCCGGCTTTTTCCCGGTTCACCGATAATATCGACGGCAATGACGCGGAAGGCACTACTCAGCGAACAGATGTTCGGGAACCACATCGTGGAACTGGTGCCGGTTGCATGCAGCAGGAGAAGCGATGGTAATGACGTTGAACCGCTTGCGATGAGGTGAGTGGTCCCGAAGCTGGTGGGAATATCACATTCCTCGTACGGCACGGGCCAGCGTTTCAGAACAGCATCATAGGCAGCGATAAACTCATTTTCGCCTTCAGGGCTTGTAAACGAGGAGAGATCTCCGGACATCATGAACCTTTGGGATACCCGGAATACATTCCAGCGCGTTGGTGAGTAAAAAGCGGGGTATCTTCTTCTAAGATACACTATTGGGAATCCTCAACACATTAAGGATTCGACATGATTCCCGTTGGGGTTAAACAGTGAGGGAACATTTTAATTGGGTGTTGCCCCGTGTAGCATTATCCCTTAAATCGTGCCGGGGTTTCCGACGTATTGTACACCCTCCGGTACTCAGAACGGCAGCCAAAATGTGAATATGAATGTCAGTTGTTCCGGGTGTCAGATCCTGAACGGTTGATACAGGAAAAGAATCCTATGGATTCTGCGAGGTGGAAAAATCTGGAACCTTGCGGAAATCTCACGAATTTTTACGTAAGACCTTACAAATCCTTCCAGCATCTCGTGCAACCTGACCATCGCCAGAGTTTTTTATCGGAGAGCGAGAGTAGGAGGAATGCAGGTTGGCACCAGATTTTGCACCAGGATTCAGGATCAGGTAATAATCCAAATAATATTAATACCAAATCAGGATTCATGATGTTCAGTAGCGGTACGAAAATCCGTGCATGCGCGGATCTCATACGGCTCGACCTTGCTCTTGGTGCCGGGTTTTTTATGGTTGCCGGTGAAATTTTTGCCATCGGAGGATTACCACCACTGAACCTGGTGCTGTTCGGATTTCTGACTCTGTTCTTCATTTCGGGTTCTGCGAATATTTCAAATGATTATTTTGATCGGGATGTTGACAGGATTAATCTGCCTACACGACCCCTCCCTTCAGGACGGATCACTGTTCCTGAACTGTGGATCCTCTTTTTCCTCTTTACCGCTGCCGGGTTCATAACCGCTGCGCTTCTCGGACCGTTGGTGCTGGCACTTGTGATAGTCTTCTGGGGGATCGCACTACTCTACAATATAAAATTCAAAGAGTACGGACTGGTAGTGTCCCACTAATTAGTTGATGTTTTATTAATTGGATACGTCAATAACTCATGCATATTCAAAATATGGTCAAACAATCCGTACGCCATTGCGGGGGACTGATAGATCTTATTACCTTGTTCATCTCTTTCAGTAAGACCACGATGTTTACGACAAAAATTATAATTTGTGCTGTATAGTGCCATTTGATCTGATAATGGAGTAAATTCCTTTGAAAAACCAATAGTTTTTCTCGATACTCTGTTGTTATCTTGTCTGAAAGATAAATTTTGACGCTCGATATAACTTGTAGAGATGTCTTTGGAATCAATATCAGTTCCAAAAATAACTTTTCTGACAACCTTGTGTCCTTTTTTTCCTGGTTTGCTTTTAATTACTTGAGCATACTTTAATTCTGAATTTGGAACAAGAACCGGTTTTTTAGGTCGACCCGGTAAACCCGTTCGGGGAGAGTCAACAAAATGGCCGTATTGTTTCAAAATTGCTTTCGTATACATGGATAACCCATCACTTACGAAAAGTGGTGTAGAACAAAGACATCGAGATGTTTTTTCAATCAGGCAATCCGCAATCTCCTGTTGTCTTGGACCAACTTCATATGATAAAATCATACGACATTCTGGTGCGAAACTTATCCAGACCCATGAACCTTCATCGCCTTCGATCTCCATTGTTGGAACTGTTTTTTTTTACAAACGTCCAGAACTCATCAACTTCCACTTTGGAGATGTCAAGATCTTTTATGAGTAACTTGTTAACTGCTTGACAGTGATCAGATGCCCGGGATAGCCAACCGCTTACAGTATCAGTTTTTACCCCGTGATGCTCTGCCACACCTCGCATTGACATACCTTTGATGAGCAATTTACATGCATCTATCATTGTTTCTTCGTCAGTCCGTATGTCATAAAACGCTGTATTTGTTCTATCCGAAAAAACAGTGTTGCATGTTCTGCAAATATATTTGCGAATTCTCCTGCTTTTTGTTTGGTAAGTGCCATTCCCCACAATATTTCCATCATTTGATTTACCATATTGTTGGCAATCTTGATTTGGACAGGTAACATTCACAAATTTTACTTTTGGACCTCGTTTCCCCATAAAAGGTCTGTGTTGTAATAATATTAATATCAACCTATTATAGGGACACTACC
>JAQTSH010000289.1 GCA_028711405.1 Methanoregula sp. | reverse complement strand
CTTCGTTGTAAACGAACAGCAGGTGCTGGATATCATTATTTTCGTCAAGGATGGGCATGACGTACTGTTCAAGGATGTGCTTTCCGCTGGGGAGATCTACCGTCACTTCACCAAACGCACGGCGTTTTTTTTCGATTGCCACCCGTGCTCCTTCCCCTTTCTGCTCCAGAATTTTTACCTCCCTGAGACTCATGCCGATGACCCGGTCGCGGGGGATGCCGCTCATCTTTGCGTAGGCAGTGTTTGCTTCGACAACAACAAAACCGGGATCGGTCATCAGTATGGGAATCGGGTTCTCCTTCACGATGGTATCAGCGGTCCGGTGAAGTTTGGTAATCTCATCCATCTGCCGGCGATCCTCAGTTACATCATTGTAGACAATAAGAAGGGTGGTTACCTTCCCGCTGTTATCGAAGATCGGAATACCATACTGCTGGAGGCGTTTCGCAGCGCGGGGGAATTCAACGAGCACTTCGCCAGCGGTCCGTCGTTTTTCCTGGATTGCCTGTTTCAAACCCTCACCACTCTGGTCGAGCACCCTGAAATCCCGCAGGGTCATCTTCAGCAGTTCGACACGACCAAGACCACTCAGTGTCACATATGCCTCATTCACGACACGGATCCGGAAATCCATGTCGACAAGAATGATGGGCATCGGGTTCTCCTGGACGATCGTCTCCGACCGGTGCTTGAGCAGCTCGATCTCTTCATTTTTTTTCTTTTGGGCAGTCAGATCCTTGTAGACAAAAAGCAGGGACGTGATTGTCTGGTCCTGTGCGATGATCGGGATGCAGTACTGTTCCAATACCCGTGTGCCTGAGGGCAACTCCACGGTCACTTCCCCAAATGCCCGCCGCTTTTCCTGAAGGGCAATTTTTGCACCTTCCCCCTCCTGGCTGATGATCTTGAAACTTTTCAGATTTTTGTTTACGATCTCGTTCTCGTTGATGCCACTCATCTGGATATAGGCGACATTTGCCTCAGTGATCGAGAATGTGGGTGTGGTGATGAGCATGGGGACAGGATTTTTACTCACCATGAGATCCAGTCTTTGCCTGAGTTCAGCAATGGTCTGTTGTGCCTGCCTGATCAGTTCTTTTGACTCTTCGGCATCTTTTTCGTATTTTTGTGCCTGCTCATTTTTCGCAGTATTTTCAACTGGTGCTGGGGGGACTGCCCCGCTGAATAATGCACTTCTTCCAGGTCGTTCTGTCATGTCCATCCGCCGTTTATCTGTTCTGCATCTATCCGATTCTGCATGTGGTTTCCCTGTGGTTCATTTCTTTGCGACGTTTTCAAGCACTTTCTGCATATCGATCCAGATGATCAGGCTCTTGTTCTGTTTGTCCGATTCATCCCGTTTCATCTTGATGATGCCCTTCACAAAACCGGATACCTCACTTGCGAGCCCTTCCCCGAGATGTTCAATATCCGCTTCTGCTACCTGAAGGACACTGATCACATCGTCGACGATGATGCCGACGTTGTTGCCGTTCGCAGCTTCCGGCACGAGCACGATGATCTTCTGGTTGTCCCGGATTGCCTGGTTGGGCAACCCGAGCAGGGCATTGAGGTTCATGATGTTGGTGATCTCTCCACGAAGGTTGATCACTCCGGAGATATACGAGGGCGCACGCGGGATTGGGGTGATTTGGATCATCTCGACAATTTCCCGTGCAAGTTGGATATCAAGCGCATAGCGCTCCCCGCCGAGAACAAATTCTACGACATCGACTGTCTGTACCATGTCTCACCTCAGCCGGAACTGTTCCATGATCTTCTTTAAGCGGTCTGCAAGTTCTGCAAGTTCAGAGGAGGCACTCGCGATCTCTTCGGTCGAGGCACTGGTCTCTTCTGCCAGCGCCGCCATATCCTCCATCCGTCCCTGGTTTTCGCGTGTGATTGCATTGGATTGTTCCATCCCGTGCACCACGCGGTTTGTCGCATCTGCCTGATCCTCGGTTGCTTTTGTGATCTCCATGACCCCCTGGGCTACCACATTGGATTCGGCAATGATCCGGTTTAAGGCTTCGATCGTCTTGTTCACGCTCTCGATTCCAGCCTGGATCTCATGATACGAACTCTTGATCGCCGCTGCGGTCTTGTCACTGTTGTTCTGGATGGAACTGATGAGACTCTCGATGTGGTTGGTGGCTGCCTTTGACTCTCCGGCAAGGTTCCGTACTTCACCGGCGACAACCGCGAATCCGCGCCCGTGTTCTCCCGCCCGTGCTGCTTCGATAGCTGCGTTTAATGCGAGGAGGTTTGTCTGGCTCGAGATATCCGCGATCATCTTGACGATGTTCGAAATCTCTTTCATCCGGTCGTTTAGCATCGTTATCTCATTCACGCTTTCACCGGCGATCTTCTCGACCATCGTCATCTTGGAGGTTGCCACTTTACCGAGTTCCGATGCCTGGTTGCCGTCCGTTGCCGCTTTCTGGGCATGGGTCATCAGTTCCTGCGAGGTGCTTGCGATCTCTTCAATGGAGGCAGAGAGGTCCGAGACCTCTTTTCCGACTTTTTCGATCGCATCGAGTTGTTTCTTTGACCCATCCGCCGACTTCTGGGTCCCGACAGCGACCTGTTCGGTCGATTTGGAGATCTCGGTTGTTGCCCGGCTGGTCTCCTGCGTGGTTACCTTGATCTGTTTTACCGATTTTTCCAGTTCCCCGATGACCGATTTTATCGAATCGACCGAGACGTTATAATCCTGTTTTAACTTAACAAGGGGGTCGCCATCGACGATGGGTGCCCGGAACGTGAGATCGCCTTTTGAGATCCGTTCAAGTCCACTCTCCAAGACTCCGGCACTGGCAGAAAGCGCCTCAGCTTTCTTCTGGGACTCTTCCATCAGCTGCTTGACTTCCTTCTCCTTCTTGCGCCGGTCGGTGATATCATTGAATACCACAAGCAGGTTTTCGACATTTCCCTCCGTGTCGAGAAGCGGGATGTAGAACCATTCCAGCATGAAGGTGCCGTTGGGGAATTCGATAGTGGACTCCCCCTGGCTCCGTTTCTTTGTCTTGATGGTGGTCTCTACACTCTCCCCCTTGTTCTTGATATACTTGAAATTCTTCATGGAGAGGGTGGATGCCCGTTCCCGGGAATACCCGGTCAGTTTTAAAAATGCCTGGTTGGAAATTTTCACCTTGAGGTCGGTATCGATAGTGAAGAGCGGGAACGGGTTCTCCTGGATGATCCGGTCGACGCGCATCTCCATCTCTTTTGCC
>JAQTSH010000288.1 GCA_028711405.1 Methanoregula sp. | reverse complement strand
TCCATCGGTTCCATCATGATATCAAGAAGGATGAGATCCGGCTTCGCGGTCTTCAGGATCTCGAGGCATTCATTTCCGCCCTGCGCGGGAAGGGGTTTGAACCCTTTTCTTTTGAGAATAGCCACAAGTCCATCGACAATAAAACTACTGTCATCCACGATCATGATGGTTTCATTCATGATAACTTCCCCTAATCTCCAGCTTTTTTCATGGTATCGTGATACATCATGTATGATAGTCTCAGTATGAAACCGACAAGCCGGGTTTTAGCGAAACCGGCTACCCGGTTTTCATCCTGCATGCTTGTGTCCCGGTAAAAACCCAATGCATTCTCATGCGCGTTCTTCCGGTGGGTTATATCATTGATTTTTTTTCCCGTTTACCATTCGCTGGCATTCTTATTCAAGAGTTGGGAAGATTCTGTTATGGCGGGATGTCCCGGGATACCGCTCCTGCAAGTTCTTCTTTAATCTGCTGGAGCCGGGTCTCCTGGAACCGGATATTCGTCTCCATACTCTTCATGGCACGCGAGATATCTTCACTTACGCTGACTTTTGAGTCATTGAAATTGTACGTACTTTCGAGGATCTTCATGAGCCGGTGGTTGACATCAATGCTTTTTACCAGTCGTGCATACTCATTGATGATCTCGGTTCCGAACCCGGCTTTCCGGGCGGTTTCGACATCCTGCATAAGGGTTTGTCTGCGGTGCAACACATGTGTGATGGCATCGTATAGTTCCCGGTGAGTGATAGGCTTTAAGATATAATCCTCAATGTAGATGCCATATTCCTGGGCTTCTGCAGGGGTGAGCTGTTTTGCCGTGAGCATGAGTACCGGGATCTCTTTTGTTTCAGGATTTTCTTTTATATGTTCCAGGGTCTCCCATCCATCCATAGGTTCCATCATAATGTCAAGGAGGATGAGATCGGGGATCACGGTCTTTAGGATCTCCAGGCATTCAGTTCCCCCGTATGCCGCCACTGTGCGATATCCCCCGCGCTCGAGCATGGTGACAAAGACATCAACGACAAACGGACTGTCATCAACGACGAGGATGGTGTACATTATAACTCCCGTCCCACCGTCTGTGCGATCTCAAGCATGTGGCGGTACACGTTCTCTGGATCTGCGGTATTTTTCACAATAGCTGAAATAAGAAAATTCTCGCCGCCACCCATCAGGACGATGGAACATTCCGGTGATCGTATCGTCACCGATTCCAGGGATTTCATCCGGACGATGCTTCCGGCAGATTCAGCGGAGGCAAGAATCGTTGCGGAGAGTGCGCCAAACCAGGGTTCATTTATATCACGATCAAAAGATTTTCCCGCGACAATCCCATCGCGCGACACAAGGGCACAGGCTGCAACCCCATCGATGGTTTGAATCTTCTCAATAAAGGTCAAGATCTTATCCTTCAACATGGTTTTGGCTCCCGTGTTACACTACCCGTATAATTCATAATACTTGAGGAGCACATAAATACATATCTTTTTGAACCTCAACTCATCGGGTTCCACCGTAAGGAGTATATCGGTCCGGGACACAGGGGATCCGGGATTTTTCCGGTTAGATCCCGATAAAATCCCGGGTATTTAAGTGTGCCACAACAAGGTACATATGGAATCTTCACGAATAGTATGAGAGCGGGGTCATAGGGTAGCCTGGCCATCCTAGGAGACTGGGGGTCTTCTGACCTGAGTTCAAATCTCAGTGACCCCATTATTTTCATATGCTTTTACGAGGTATTTTTTATGAAGATCACCGGGACGTGCATCGAATGCTTAACTTCCCGGGTGCGTCTTGAATGCACGCTCGCGCACGCGGATGTTCCTTTGACGGAAAAAACGGTCGCTGCCTGCGGCACACTTCTTT
This sequence comes from Methanoregula sp., assembly GCA_028711405.1. Lineage (GTDB taxonomy): Archaea > Halobacteriota > Methanomicrobia > Methanomicrobiales > Methanospirillaceae > Methanoregula. Next base: position 1,355 of record JAQTSH010000288.1, on the reverse strand, counting down.
CGAACATCAAATCCGCGCCACTCAGCCACCCGCAGATCGCCAGTCGCATTCACCGGCATGCCTATGAAATTCTGGGCAACCCGGATCCGTTCTCTGACCTGAAAAAGAGTGGGAATGCTGAATCGATGGACGTCTGCCGGAACGTAAAGAACGATCTCCACACCTTCCGCGACCATGTGCTTGCCGCTGTTATCGCCAATACCTTCGATTATGGCGTGAAGGGACATCATGTCACGGATCATTTTTCGGATTTTTTTTCGTCAGAATTTGTAAAAGGGCTGACCATTGATGACACCGATCGCATCGCTCCGCTCTGTTCACGGGTGGTGTACCTCAGCGATAACTGCGGGGAGATCGTCTTTGACCGGCTCCTTATCCAATACCTGAAATCCCACGGGGCACATGTGACCCTGGCAGTGAAAAAGACCCCTATCCTGAATGATGCGACTCTAAAAGATGCCCGCATGCTCGGGCTTGATCGTATCGTTGACCTGCTGACCACAAACGGGGACCGGGGGGAGATCGGCATCTGCCTTGAGGATATTCCCGCAGATCTCACGGATGCGATCAGCCGGTGCACGCTCATCATCGCAAAAGGGATGGGGAACTTCGAGTCGCTTTTTGAACTGGCAGATCTCCCCCCGGTTGCCTACCTGATGGCAGCAAAATGTCAGCCGGTGGCTGACGAGATTGGAGTCCCTGTCGGATCAAAGATCGCGTTGCTCCGCGTGTAATCAGCCACCTCATGTATTCCCGTGCGCCACCGGCGGCATGCCCATAGAATTTTTATTCGACACAACCCATCAATACACATGGTTCTCCTTGAAGGGCTCGCACTTGGATGGCTGCTCATTATCCTGGGAGCTGTCCTCTTCCTTGTTGAGATGTACAGCCCGGGTTTTTTTGCTGCGGTACCTGCCACGGTGCTGATCATCCTTGGTATCCTGCTCCTTTTGGGAGTCGATATTTTCAATTCCGAATGGGGAATTGTGATCGGAGTAATCGTGGCGATCTGTGCGGCAGTCTTCACCGTCTGGATGTACAGTAAGATCACACCCAATGAGAGTCCGACAACGATCAGCCGGGATACGCTGATCGGGATGGAGGGTCGGGTGAAAAAGACCGTTGATGCAACAACGATCAACGGAAAAGTCATCATCGGCACCACCGAATGGAGCGCTCATTCGACTGGTGCAACCATACCTGAAAACCGACCGGTCCGCGTTGTGGACTCTGAAGGTGTACATATCGTAGTTGAAGAGGTTCATTGACATGGTTTTTATCGAGACACTAATCACGATATTTTTAATCCTTGTAATTGTCATCATCTTTGCAAAAGGGGTGGTCATCATCCA
>JAQTSH010000287.1 GCA_028711405.1 Methanoregula sp. | reverse complement strand
CCTCGGTCTGGGAGTCCGGCATGTAGTACTTGGAGCGTTTCTCGTCCGGCTGGAACCGGAAGTCCGTGTACCCGAACGACGAGAGGAGGGCTTCACTGACCGCCTTTCCGTCCTCGATGGTCACATCCTCCCCGGCAATGACGCACGAGGCGGAGTGGTAGGTCATAAGACGTGTCGGACCCTCAGCCTGCTCGCGCCGGAAACAGCGGTCGACCGAGAAGAGCCGTATGGGCAGCGGGGTGCGTTCCCAGAGAGCGCCCAAGGTCATGAACCACCCGCTCGTCATATGACTGCGCAGGGTGCTCCGCGAGGATTCTGGGGCGAGCGCCCGGAACTCCGGAAAGACCGTGTCGAGGATGTGGACTACGATGCCGTCATCCGTCCCGAGCACTTTTGCGATCTCGAACGTCAGTTCGTCGCCGTCGATCTCCGCCTTCTTGTACGCGTGCAGGGTCTCGCGGAGTCTCCCTTCGGTATCAGCACTCATCGGCGTGCCAAGGATCGCGTTGATCGCATCGAACTGCGCTCGTGCAATGCCGACATTCGGTCTCGGCAGTCCGCCGAGGTAGAAGACCCGGTCGAGCACCGCCATCGCTTCCGGACCGAACTGCCGGTAGATGTCTTTCTCCTCGATGATCACGGGGTTCTCGGCTTCGTCGAACCCGAGCGAGAGGTAGGTCTCGCGCAGCCGGTTGATCGTCGCAAAGATCGGGTGTGCCTGCGCCCGTTTGTACGCGAACCTCGGATACCGGTACTCGTGACCGGTGGGGGTCAGGACGGATACACCGGCATGCCAGGCATCCTCAAAATTCTCATGGGTCTTTCTCTTCCATTCTTCAGGATTAAATCTCATGTCATACGCTCCAGGCAGACTACCCTGCTCAACCTGTTCTCGTCCCGGATCTGGTAATCGCACGCGGCGGCGATCAGTTCAGCGAACGCCCGCACCCGTGCATGCTCCGGCATGTTCTCTCGTGTCAATCGGTTTCTACTGTATCCCAGATACATATATCCCTTTACTTCCACGAACATCGCGCCAGAGTCCTGGATGAGCGCCGCGTAGCGCTCCGGTGCGAAATCGTTCAGCCCGGCGACAAGCGTGACCCGGATCGCAGACCGCCGGTTGGCAAGGAGCACGAGGCTCTCCCGGATCCGGTCCCAGGAGTCCTCAAAGGGGCGGCAGAGGGAGAGATAGGTCTCCCGGTCCGGGGCAGCGAGCGAGACGTACTGCTGGTACGGGTGGCAGCGCGAGAGCATTGCGGGGTTCGTGCCGTTGCTGACCATAAAGGTCGTGTACCCGGCGCTGTTGAAGAGGCAGATGAGTTCGGGCAGACGGCTGTAGAGCGTGGGTTCGCCCGAGAGCGAGATCGCCACCTGGTTCGGTGTCAGCGCTTCCTTCCACAGTTCCTCGGTCACCGTGTTGTCGAGCACCGCGTTGTATCCCGCCAGTGCCCGTTTCTGGAGTTTCTGGACTCCGGCGAAGATCGTTTCAGGGGGACATTCCTCCTCTTCGGGGACGTCCTCCTCGACCGCACGCCAGCAGAAGAGGCAGCGCTGGTTGCAGCGCAGCGTGGGGGTCAATTGGACACAGCGATGGCTTGCGATGCCGTAGAACTGGTGCTTGTAGCACATATCACCGCCTGTGAGCGCCCGTTTGCACCACATGCAGGGTTTGAGCGCGGCGGTCGATGTCCGTGAGAAAAACTGGTAACCCTGCCGTCGCAGGGTGTCACATGGTGCGGATGGCATCGATTCCCAGGGTGAGAAGGGTCTCTTTTAACGTGTTCTGCATTGCGGATACGAGCGTGAGCCGGCGGTCCCGGACCGTTCCCTCGCTCTTTAAGACCGGTTCAAAGTGGTAGAAGGTGTTGAATGTGTCGGCGAGTTCGTGGGCGTATGTGGCGAGCAGGTGCGGGTGGAGTTCGGTGACGACCCGGTCGATGACGACGGGGAACTTTGCGATCTTCTTTGCAAGCGCGATCTCCTGGTCGGTCTCAAGGTCGTAGCACTCCGTAAACTGCCCGGCTTTTTCGAGGATGCTGCAGGCTCGTGCATGGGCGTACTGGAGGTAGGGTCCGCTCTGGCGCTCGAAGTTCAATGCTTCCTTCCAGTCAAAGACCGTACTCTTCTCCGGCGAGACTTTGACGATATCGTACCGGATAGCGGCGAGCGCGACCGATTGGGAGATGGCTGTCCGGACGCCTTCGTCAAGTTCGGGTCTCCGGGCGGTCACTTCGTCAAACGCCCGTTTCCTGACCTCGGTGATCAGGTCGTCGGCGGAGACGAACTTGCCTGCCCGGGTGCTCATCGAGCCTTCGGGGAGCGAGACGAACTCGAAGTGGACAATCTCCGGGGCTTTCTGACCTAACAGTTTCATCGTGCACTGGAGTTGTGCGGCGATCAGTTTGTGGTCGGCGCCGAGGACATCAATGACCCGGTCGAAGTTTGCCGCTTTCCAGAAATGGAACGCCAGGTCGCGGGCAGCGTAGACTGAGGTGCCGTCGCTGCGCCGGATCACGTACGGGTTCTTAAAGCCGAACTCTTCGAGGTCGAGCGCGAGGGTTTCGTCGTGTCGTGCCTGCGGGAGCTTCTCGATCCGGCTGATCACCCGACGGGTGTCACCGTTCCGGATGAAGTCGCTCTCCCAGACGAACCGGTCGTGCTGGACGTTCAAGGCTTTTAAGGTGACGGCGAACCCGTCAAGGCACCGGCTCACTTCCCGCTGGAACTTCTTTACGGTCTCCGAATCGCCGCTTTCGACGAGCTGCATCAGCCGGTCGACCTGCTGAGTGATCGAGGGATCCTTGTCGATCTCCCGGTTTGCCGCGATGTACACCCGTGCGATATGGGCGTCTTCTTTCTCCCCTGCAACGTGTGCACTGTCGAGATGCTCAAATCCCCATGCGACGATGGCGATCTGCCTGCCCATGTCATTGACATAGTACTGGACTTCGAGCCGGTAGCCGGCTTTCCGGAATGCCCGTGCGAGCGTGTCGCCGATGATCGAGTTCCGGATATGCCCGACGTGGAGCGGACCGTTCGGGTTGGCGCTCGTGTGCTCGAGGACAACGCGGGTCTCTTTCTTCGGCAGGGATCCGTACCCGGGTCTGACGGCGGCTTTTAAGGATTCACTGACGTAGGCAGTCCCGAAATGGAAATTGATATACGGTCCTTTGGCGTCAACAGTGATCCCCATCCGGACGAGTTCCGGGTTGGATGAGAGACCTGCGCTCAGTGC
>JAQTSH010000286.1 GCA_028711405.1 Methanoregula sp. | reverse complement strand
GGATGCGTGGCAGAGTCACGGATCCACCAGATGCTCTTGTCTACCAGTCTGGTTCGGTTATCCGGAAACTCCGAATCGTTCCGAAGAGTGCGGTTGCGGTGATGGAACTCTGGGTACTTTCGTCTCATGCAACGTGGCAATACTTCCGGGTCATGCCGGACAGGATCGTGGAGATACGGAGCGATGGGTCAATGACGGGTGGTATACCGATTGATGGTTCTTGTGTTGTCGGCTCACCTCCTGCCGATTCTGCGATTGCTGGTACCGGGCAGATTGTCCTCGCCGACACAGCCGTTCCACCCGCTAATGCAGATATCCCGGCTCCGAATGGTTTCCCGCTCCCTGAATCCCCGCCGGGAGATGCTGTCCCGATAGTCTCACGGACTGATAGCGAAACCTGAAAAATCATCCTTTTTTCCATGGCAGGGGTGATCTGGGAATCTGAAGATACGGAGGAGATCATGTCTATCCTGGTTCCTCCCTGCGGGTTCAGAGGGATGCTAAATGAAGCCCAGATTGGGCTTCGTTTGCCCAAAACCTCGATCTATTTTTGAATTTAGTGCCAAAACATGCGAATTTTGTTGCAGACATTTTCAAATATCGGATATTTGACAGTTTTATGGCAAAATAACCGCGTATCACTGCCTAAAATGATCCCTAATAGCACCTATCTGAGGGCATCCGGCTGGGTCGATCGGTCAATATCCCCGCTACACAGAAAAAATATGGGTTTGACCCGGTCCGGTATCCGGGTTCTGGTCGGGAAAGGGAGGATACATTCGAACGACAGCGTATATCCATCATGTCCAAGGCGGGAAGTGAGGACCGGATTCTACAAAAAACATACAGGGCTGGAGAATATTTTGGTTCATCTCGACGTTAAGGAAGAGGTTTTTTCGAATTTATCACCGCGAAAAAATCCTGGAAATATGTCATTTGCCCCATGAACTCCTGCCGCCGAAGGAGACTGCCTCATCTTTACTGCCTCACTTTGAAGAGCTGAGGTGGAGCACGCCTCTATCAGTGAGGAGCGAAAGGGGGGTCGCGAAGCGTCCCCCCGGAGCGACGAACGTGCAAGGGATAACTCAATAGATTTTGGATGGCACAAAGTATTTTGTAAAGATCAAAAAATATCTTCTCGTTTGTAGTGTGTATGATCTCCACTAAATGGGTTGTGAACCACCCGGTTCTCGATAGAGTGAAGGACGGGCAATCCAGATTTTAAAACAGATTTACACGTTCTCTCGAAACGAATTTATATTGAGAGTTTGTATAGTATACTATATGTCTGCAAAATCAGTATACAGTATTCGTATTCCCTTTAAAATAAAAAAAATCATCCAGGAAACCCCCGATATCAACTGGCAGGATGAGATCCGGGTAGCGGTTGAGGATATGGTACGGGAGAAGCAAAAATTGCGCTTGTTTGCGCATGCAAAAAAAATGCATGATAAAATGAAAAAATGCTGTTCTGCGGCTGAATTAATCCGGGAGGATCGTGATGCGCGATAGTGTTGTACTGGATTCGTCTGTAATAGTCCCGGTATTTTTTCCTGAAGAAAGAACTGAACTGGTGATGGAAATGCTCAAAGAAAAACGATTTATTACTGTTGATCTTGCTATTGCAGAAGTAACAAATGTCGCATGGAAACGGTGTATGTTCTTTCACGAGGATAAGGAGATCACAAAAGAAGCGCTGAACAACTGCATTACCTTCATTACTGACATCTGTGATGTACTTCATATGAGGGATCTTATCTCAGATGCCTTTTTGGATGCTACGAAATACTCCATTACCGTATATGATGCACTTTTTCTTGCAGCGGCACAAAAACGAACGATACCTCTCCTTACGATGGACGCAAAACTGTACCATAAATTAAGAAGTACTGAAGATGTGGTGCTTATTTCATAATCGTTTCATGATTGTTGTTACTTCAGTACATTAAAAAACGGGCATGATTCAGCCAGGTATCAAGAAGGAAGCGCGGAAATGATGGCAGGTACCGAAAACCTGGAGCACGGTGACAATGAGGGAAACCGTAGTGGAAGTAGGGAGGGAACCTGTAGTGGATGCACGAATGGAGAATGTGGTAAGCGCGTATGACCCGTGGAAGACCGCCAAAAAAAGCAGTAGCGGAAGCGTTTGAACGTGCCACGTGCCGGGGAAGTGTCGTGGAAATCCCCGATACGAGCGGGTTGCCATTCGATCTTCTGATCTTCTCTTCGGCATGCATCGCGTTTGTCAAGGTGATGCGGATGCGTGGCAGGGTCACGGATCCACCCGATGCTCTCGTCTACCAGTCTGGTTCGGTTATCCGGAAACTCCGTATTGTTCCGGAGAGTGCGGTTGCGGTGATGGAACTCTTGTGTACTTTCGTCTCATGCAACGTGACAATACTTCCGGGTCATGCCGGACAGGATCGTGGAGATACGGAGCGATGGGTCAATAACGGGCGGTATACCGATTGATGGTTCTTGTGTTGTCGGCTCACCTCCTGCCGATTCTGCGATTGCTGGTACCGGGCAGATTGTCCTCGCCGACACAGCCGTTCCACCCGCTAATGCAGATATCCCGGCTCCGAATGGTTTCCCGCTCCCTGAATCCCCGCCGGGAGATGCTGTCCCGATAGTCTCACGGACTGATAGCGAAACCTGAAAAATCATCCTTTTTTCCATGGCAGGGGTGATCTGGGAATCCGAAGATACGGGGGATATCATGTCTATCCTGGTTCCTCCCTGCGGGTTTGGGGGAATACAGAGGGATGCTAAATTAAGCCCAGATTGGGCTTCGTTTGCCTGAAACCTCGATCTATTTTTGAATTTAGTGTCAGAACATGCGAATTTAGTTGAAGATATTTTTAAATATTGAATATTTGACGGTTTTACAGCAAAATAACCGCGTATCACTGCCTAAAATGATCCCTAATAGCACCTATCGGGGGGCATCCGGCTGGGTCGATCTGTCAATATCCCCGCTACACAGAAAAAATATGGGTTTGACCTGGTCCGGTATCCGGGTTCTGGTCAGGAAAGGGAGGATACATTCGAACGACAGCGTATATCCATCATGTCCAAGGCGGGAAGTGAGGACCGGATTCTACAAAAAACATACAGGGCTGGAGAATATTTTGGTTCTTCTCGACGTTAAGGAAGAGGTTTTTTCGAATTTATCACCGCGAAAAAATCCTGGAAATATGTCATTTGCCCCATGAACTCCTGCCGCCGAAGGAGACTGCCTCATCTTTACTGCCTCACTTTGAAGA
>JAQTSH010000285.1 GCA_028711405.1 Methanoregula sp. | reverse complement strand
ATCCGGACGTCGATATGGTGCATACAGGAATGTGGGAGCGGACACTGTTTATATCTTGACCCACAAATCTCTTCCCGATGGCGAAAGGCGCAAAAGGCGAATGCATCCTGTATCCGTGTTACTTCAACGCATCTCTTTCCCGGAAGGAGGGAAGGAGAGTGCCGCTCCCGCTCGGGGTGAAGGTTCCGGTCCTGACCGATATCGAGCGCGCACTCAAACTCTCGAACGTGAAGTACCGTATTGAGGATCATCACCACCCGGCATACTGGATGCGGCGGGAAGGGCGCGTGGTTGCGATATGGCACGAGTCCAAGGAAGCGCTCATAAAGAAAGTAGCAAAGAGGCTGGAAGTGAAACGGTGAGCGGTATGTATGACCTGCACACTCATTCGATCCTGTCCGATGGCGAGATGCTCCCCACCGAGCTCGTGCGCCGGATGGCGGTGCTTGGCTATACAACGGTCGCAATCACCGACCACGTGGATGCCTCGAACACGACATCCGTTGTCGCAACCCTGCTGGACGTGAAGGAATCAGCTCATATTTTCGGGGTCCAGCTCCTGTGCGGGGTAGAGATCACGCATGTGCCCCCAACTCTGATTGCCGGACTCGCCAGACAGGCAAAAACCGCCGGGGCGGATATCGTGGTCGTGCACGGGGAGTCCCCGGTCGAACCGGTCGCTCCCGGAACGAACACTGCTGCGTGTGCCTGCCGGGATGTGGATGTGCTTGCCCATCCGGGTCTTATCACGCACGATGATGCACGACTTGCAGCAAAGACCGGTGTCGCGCTTGAGCTCACGTCACGCGGCGGGCATAACCGCACGAACGGTCATGTAGCGCTTGTCGCACGGGAAACATCCTGCCAGCTCGTGATCGACTCGGATGCTCATGCACCCCATGATCTGCTGGACGAGCGCGCGAAAATTCTGGTCGGGAGAGGGGCGGGACTGACCGATATGGAGGTCACCCGCATACTATCTTTAAATATCGACCAGTTCCTCGGTTTCTGAAATTTCTATATAAATTTTCACGGAAGGTTTAAGTACCGTGAGGTTTTACATATATAGATTACTAAATTAATTTAGTAGCAAAAATCTCCGGAGTTGTTGTGTGAAGGTTGTTGGTAGAGCGATGAGCACCTTTGGAAGCCGGATGCTCGTCATACAGGCAGATGCTGCCCAGCTGCCGGGTTTATACAGCGAAGTGACTGATCGGCGGATGAAACCGGTGGGGAAGATCGTGGACGTCTTTGGGAACGTGAAATCACCATATGCCCTTGTTCTCTGCGGGAGTCCATGTACCGTTCTGCCGAACGAGAAACTCTTCGCGAGATGACCCACACTCCAGGGATGAAAGGGTGCGAGAGAGAACGTCATTTTACAAATTTGGTGAATGTGGATGCAGGAAGTAGAGAAATTAAAAATCCTCCAGAGTGAGAGAGAAGCGCTCAAGTCACGCACGAAAGTGAAAGAGCATGAGAAAAAAGCCGAGAACCACACGGAGACGGTCTGTCCGGAGTGTGGCGGGCGGCAACTCGTTCATGATTACGAGCGGGCGGAGCTGGTCTGCCAGGGATGCGGGCTTGTGATCGATGATGATTTCATCGACCGTGGACCGGAATGGCGAGCGTTCGACCATGACCAGCGCATGAAGCGCTCCCGTGTCGGTGCCCCCATGACCTTTACGATCCATGACAAGGGTCTGTCCACGATGATCGACTGGCGCAACCGGGACTCGTACGGGAGGGCAATCTCGTCCAAGAACCGCGCGCAGCTGTACCGGCTCCGTAAGTGGCAGCGCCGTATCCGCGTGAGCAACGCGACCGAGCGCAACCTTGCGTTCGCCCTGTCAGAACTGGACCGGATGGCATCTGCCCTGGGTCTGCCGCGAAACGTCCGTGAGACCGCCGCAGTCGTGTACCGTGATGCAGTCGACAAGAACCTGATCCGTGGCAGGAGTATCGAAGGTGTCGCCGCTGCTGCGCTGTATGCCGCATGCCGACAGTGCAGCGTCCCGCGTACACTTGATGAGATTGCCGAAGTATCCCGTGTCTCCAGAAAGGAGATTGGACGGACGTACCGGTTCATCTCCCGGGAACTGGGCTTGAAGCTCCTCCCGACATCGCCGATCGATTACGTACCGCGCTTCTGCTCCGGGCTCACGCTCAAAGGAGAGGTGCAGAGCCGCGCGGTGGAGATCCTCCGGCAGGCGGGAGAACGCGAGTTAACCAGCGGCAGGGGACCAACCGGCGTCGCAGCAGCCGCTATTTACATTTCGTCCATCCTCGGCGGGGAACGGCGCACCCAGCGCGAGGTGGCAGAGGTGGCAGGTGTCACGGAAGTCACCATCAGGAACAGATATAAGGAACTGGCTGAGAAATTAGATATCGAGATCATTCTTTAACACCATCCATTTTTTGGGCTCGTAGATCAGGGGTAGATCGTTACGTTCGCAACGTAAAGGCCGCGGGTTCAATTCCCGCCGGGTCCATCTCGTTTTTTGGTTTTTTGATTTTTGGCTTTGCCGTTTTTCCTCGCGTGGACGATATCAGTCACGCACGCTTTTCGAACCCACATCTCCGGTCAAACCGACACGTGCGTTCGCGCGGCGGTACTGTCAATATCAAACTCTGTGTCGTGAAATATAAGCCTGCGATCATAATCCGCAGGGGTACTGGCTCTCCACCGCACAGGGTCTTGGGGTAACCCGGTCGGCTCAGCTGTTCCGCTCAAAAATGGTGCTGTTTTAGGAGGAGATGGGTCTCTTACTTCTTCTGCATCATTGCCTGCACTTCGTTCTCCACCGTTTCTTTCAGTCGTCGCAGGGCTTCCTCAAGGTCTGGAGTCGTCGTGACCATGAACTGGTTGTCGCTCTTCGGATCGTGGTATGTGACGATGTAGTCAACCTGTCCTTCCTTTCCCTTCTTTGGTTCGATGATGAGTTTAGCCATAACACTATCCTCTATAGGCAGAAAGTTTGGAAGCCACCATTCTTAATGTTGCGCATTTCGCACAAGTTTTGATGCGATAAAGCCGGAAAGAACGATCGCTTTTTTTGAAAAACACGACCAATAAAGAGGGCAGGAACAGGATACACGGATCTATGTCATCAGGGTCATCCCGTAGGTTTTCCAAGGCGGTTATTGGTGCAGCACTTGCGGCACTGCTCATCTTCATGCCCGCAGCTGCCATCAATGTCGCGGTCTATGGGGGTACTGCCGGCTTCGGTCCCGCCTTGCACCGGGATACGTTCACGGTCGTGTATTCGC
>JAQTSH010000284.1 GCA_028711405.1 Methanoregula sp. | reverse complement strand
ACGATCAGGGGAAATCTCGTGACGACCGATACAGGACCGGGGAACATGACGATTGCCCATTTCAATGGCGTGAACACGTCTATCTCCATCCCCAATAGTACCACGGTCTCGTTTGGCGAAGCGATGGCAATCTCGATGTGGATGAGACCTGCGACCAATCTCACGTCCAGTAACCCAAATAATTGGGGACAGTGCCTGGGGAAAGGTTCGATCACCGGTGGCTCAAACGAGAATGATAATTACCAGTTATTCCAGTTCGGCAATAAACTGGTGTTCGAGTGGAATGACAAAGTGACAGGCATCCATTACCAGGCGATCACCACGAGCACGCCGGTCCTCGCCACACCGAACTGGAATTATATCGCTACCTCCATCAGTGATGGAGAAGTTAAAATTTACAGTAATGGCGTGGAACAACCCCTGGTATACAGCCAGGGTGTCGATCCCCGCTCTGTCAACCCCCCTACCCCCAATCCACCGGTTGTCCGGCTAAGGGAGAACAGCAACAACCTGACCATTGGTGTGCAGAATTCCGCTCCCCCGAACGAATTTTATTATGAAGGTGATATCGGGGCGCTTGCACTGTACAACCGGGGTCTGACCGAGACGGAAATTCTCAATAATTACGAAGGATTCACCGCGTGAATCCCCCTTTTTTTATGAACGAGTATCCCTGTACCGGGAAACAATCACGTGTGACCGGCAGCATTTCACCAACCCCGGTGCAGCGCAGTGATCCCTGCCCGATACCGGATATCGCAAACGATCGGTGACTATTCTTATGCAGCACGACCCCCTACTATGTACCTGACAGATGCCCGCAGATAGTTCACCGCCCGGATTTTGGTCACTCTCTGACCGCCGGTTCATGTACTATCTCTCGCTTGTGGGATTCTTTGCAATCTTTTCGACAACCATATCGAAGAACCCGGTGCTGCCGCTCTTCTCGCAGGCACTCGGTGCGGGGGATGCGGTCATCGGCATGATCGCTGCCGTCTCGCCTCTTGCCGGCATCCTTTTTTCGTTTCCGGTAGGTGTCCTCTCCGATCACATCGGGCGAAGACGCCTGCTCGTCCTGTCAGGACTAGTCTTTCTCTTTGCGCCGCTCCTCTACCTCTTCATCACGACCGCGGTCTGGCTCATCCCGGTCCGGTTCTTCCACGGCACGGCAACCGCCATCCTGGGTCCGGTCATATCCGCTGCGATAGCCGAACGGTTCCCGTCAAAGAAAGGTGAGATGCTGGGGCAGTACTCCTCCGCCACCCTCATTGGCAGGACGCTCGCCCCGCTTGCCGGGGGTTGGATCCTCTCGTACTTCGTGCTCTTCTCCGGGCTCATCCAGTATCAGATGGTCTATCTCACCGCCGCGCTTGCGGCAGTGCCGGTCTGTGTCCTCGTGCTCTGGTATCCCAAAGACCCGGAAAAAACCCTCGACATACCCGGCTTTCCGGTCTTTTACGCGATCATGCGCACCTTCTTTTTCTCCAGCCGGCTCCGCGCGACAGCGATGATCGAGATGGCAACCTACTTTGCATTCGGGACGTTTGAGACATTTCTCCCGCTCTTTCTTTTCGGTAAGGGCATCGGCGCCGGTGGGATTGGTATCATCTTTGCCGTGCAGGTACTCATCATCGCCGCAACAAAACCTGTCTTTTTGCAGGCTCGCGGATCGGATCGACAAGCGTCTCCAGATTCTTTGTGGCATCCTGGTCCTTGGCTGTGCAGTCGCTGCGATTCCCGCCGGTCAGACTTTTTATGAGTTTCTGGTCATCAGTACAGTACTCGGGTGCGGAATGGCACTCTCGACCGTCGCGACAAGTGCCTACATTGCCGATCTGGCACGACGCGAGAATGTCGGAGCATCGATGGGCGCGCTTTCGGCAACGATGGACATCGGACACGCCGCCGGACCCCTTTGCTCCGGGATCATCATCATGCAATGCGGGTACCTGATTGGGTTCGGGGCGAGCCTGTTTTTAGCACTCGCTTCAGCGGTCTGCTTTGCGGTGTCGGTCCGATCTGCAGGGGAATAACACAAGCACTATGGGTTGTTGGGGGTGTGGGAAAAACCTCCACCCTTCATCAGGTTCATCGTTGAATCACGTGAGCGCTAAAAATGCGGGTACTCGATGGAGGGATCGTTGTATTCCTGCTATGTTTATACACTCCAAGCAGCAATAGCTCGTACAGAAGTCATTTGTTGTAATCCACACATTCGATGAGGCGATACCATGAAGATGCAGAGCACTCCCCAGGTCACGCAGGCATCGGGACCCGTTCCCTTGAATTTCTGCATAATCTCCTACAAGGATGGCAGGATAGAACGGTTGATCGACCGTCCGCTCGAAGAATACCTCTCTGCAATTCCCCAGGCGAGTATCGCGTGGATCGACTACAGTACTACCGATGACAACACCGAGATCGAGCACCTCGCCCAACTCGCCGGGTTTTCGAAGATTCCCATCCCGAAGCTGACGACCGGGTTCTATTCTGCATACGAGGATTACGATACGGAACTGGGGATCATGCTGCCGTCCGTCACGATGAAAAACGAGCGGATGAGCGTACACCCGCTCTTTGTCCTGATCCGGGACAACTTCATCCTTACCGTGCACTCCATGGATATCAACCGGCTCCTGCGGTTCTCCCGCTATGCCCAGCCATTCTTCAAGCGCATCATCGCGGATCCGACCTGTGACAAGATCACCCTGATGCTCGAACGGATCATCGATGAGAACAACGACCGCAACTTCGAGTACCTGCGCGAGATCGAGATGCACGGCGACGCGATCAGTAAGTCTCTCATCGAGGAGAGTATCGCAAAGAAAAAGATCGCCCACAACATCTACCAGATGAAGCATGTCCTGATCGATTACCTAAACGTGCTCTGGGCGACAAAAGATGTGATCAACTCGCTTCAGTACGGCGACGCCGATCTGATCACAAACGATGAGAAACTGCTGGGGCGCATCGGTATCCTCTCGGACAACATCGAGCGCCACATCGAGCTCTCGGAGCAGATGTCGAACGTGCTCGCCTCCGGGCTCGAGGTGATGCAGAGCATCTACAATAACCAGCTCCAGAGCCTGAACAACCGGTTCGCGCTCGTCACTGCGTACCTCACGGTGCTCGGCACGGCGTTTCTCGTCCCGAACACGATTGCGACAATCGTCGGCAGCGGGATCTACGAGGGCACGATTGCAGCCCAGTGGTACTACATGCCGCTTCTTGTCATCTCGACGGTCGTTGCTACGGGTGTTTCGCTTGCCTGGGTGGTT
>JAQTSH010000027.1 GCA_028711405.1 Methanoregula sp. | reverse complement strand
GAGCCAAAAAAGTGGAGAGATTACGTCTTTGCTTCCCCGCCCGCCGCTGCGGTAGCAGGCGCGGGTTTCGGGGGTTTGACGTACGTGATAGTAACAATCTCAACCGATTTTTTCGTCACCGGGGCGGTATACTGGGTATCCATCACCAGACATTTTGCCGGGCAGGTTTCCACGCAGGAGTTGCAGACGATACACCGGAACCGGTCGATCTGCCACGTCTTTGCCTCTTTGTTCAACAGGATCGCCTGCGAGGGACACTTCCGCTGGCACGTCCCGCAGGAGATGCACCGGCTCGCGTCAATGATCACATGCCCCCGTGAGATTGGGGTCTTCTTTGCCGGCTGGAACGGGTACCGGATGGTCGCAGGGCAATGAATCAGGGATTTTATCGCGGTCTTTGCCATCTCAAAAAATGCCATCTCACTCACCTCTCCATGCATCCGATACAGGGATCAATCGACAGGATGATCACCGGGACATCTGCCAGTTCACAACCCTGGATCATCTTCACAAGCGGCGGGACATTCGTGAGCGTTGGCGTCCGGATTCTCGACCGTGCCAAAAACTTCGTGCCATTGCCGCGCAGGTAATGGACGAGTTCTCCGCGTGGCTGCTCAGACCGGGAGAAGTACTCCCCGTTCGGGGCACCCGTCACCTTGATGTCAACCGGACCTTCCGGAATCTTTGCTATCGCCTGTTTGATCAGGTCGATGGACGTGAACAACTCCCGTGCCCGGACTGCACACCGGGCATAGCAATCACCATCTTTCTCGGTGACCGCCTCGAAATGCAGTTTGTCATACGCCGCATACCCGGTCTGCCGGAGATCGATTGCAACACCACTCCCCCGTGCGGTCGGTCCAACTGCCCCGAGATGGTATGCATCCTCCTTCGAGAGCACCCCGACATTCTTCAACCGGTGCCTGATGGAATCGTCCTGTAAAAAGACCGTCGTCAGGTCTTCGATCTCCTTCTGGATACCATCAAGGTCCCGCGCCATCTGGTCGAGTTTCTCAGCACTGATATCCCGTCTCACGCCACCAACCTTGCAGGAACTCTGGATCACGCGTCCGCCAGTGGTCTGTTCGAGCACATCGAGGATCGATTCCCGGATCCGCCATGCACCCATGAAGAGGTTCTCAAACCCGATGCCATCAGCAAAACAGCCCAGCCAGAGCAGGTGGGAGTGCAGCCTTGAGTACTCAGACCAGATCGTCCGCAGGAAATGGGCACGTTCCGGCACCTCAATCCCCATGATCTGTTCGATTCCCTGGCAGTAGGTCAGGGAGTGGATAAAGCTGCAAATCCCGCACGTCCGTTCGACAATATACACGTACTCCGGGTATTCACGTTTCTCGATGAGCCGTTCCAGACCCCGGTGGACATATCCAATCGTCGGAAGTGCCTCGACCACATGTTCATCCTCGAGCACGAGATCGAAGTGAATAGGCTCAGGCAGCACCGGGTGCTGGGGTCCGAACGGGATGACGATTCGTTGTGTCATGGCTTCTCACCTTTTAAAACTGCACCGGCACCAAAGGGATATTTGATCGTTGTCTTGATCAGGTTCCCCTTGTAATCGATGTTGATACCCTTCACCTGGATACCAAAGAGGTCGTGCATCTCATTCTCGTACACAAAAGCCCCCCAGTACATCCCGGAGATGCTCGGCACTTCCTGGTCGATCGGGATGGTGATACGGATGTTTTCAAATTTGTAGTCCTTATCAAAGGAGTAGTTGATCTCGTACATCTCGCCATTCTTTGTTGCACTGATCTGGACGAGCCGGCATCCGTCGCTCCTGAACTGCTCGACCCTGCCGATCAGTCTTCCCACTTCGACGAGAGTAGTCGTCTGTGCTTCGTATTTCATTATGTCTCCCCCGGTGACTTCTTTCCGGTACCAGGATTTACATTCATTGCGAGCTTCTTCTGTTCGAGGATGCCCAATGCAGTGACCACCCCGTCAATGATCGACTCCGGGCGTGCAGCACAGCCTGGCACATAGACATCCACCGGGATGACCGTATCGATACCCCCGGAGACATTGTAACATTCGCGGAATACGCCGCCTGATGCTGCACAGATCCCAATTGCCACGACCACTTTAGGATTGGGCATCTGCTCGTAGAGGTTCTTTACGATCTCGACATTCTGGCTGTTGATCCCACCGGTGATCAAAAAGACATCCGCGTGCTTGGGATTGCCCGTGTTGACAATGCCGAACCGCTCGACATCATAGACCGGTGTCAGTGCGGCGAGCACTTCGATATCGCACCCATTGCAGGACGAGGCATCGTAGTGGAGGATCCAGGGGGATTTTGAAAGGTACGTCATAACCAGACCCCTCCCCTGAGGTAATAGAGCGTTGCAAGGTTCACGATCCCAATCGCCCCGGCAATGAGCCACGCGGTCTTTAAGGTCATCTGCCACTTCGCACGCGAGAATGTGTTGTCGATGACAATCTCAAGGAAGTATGCGATGATGATCGCGGCAATTGCTATGATTGGGTTGAACCCGAAGAAGAGGTACACCACACCGAGAAGGACGACATACTCGTACCAGTGGGCGATCTCGATCTTTGCAAGGTTCGGTCCGGAAAAGTCCGTCGTCACTCCTTTGACGATCTCCTGGTGGGCATGATGAGACGTGGAAAGATCAAAGGGAGATTTCCGGAGCTTGATCGTCAGCACCATCAGGTACCCGACAAAGACACCCGGCAGGTACATGATGACCGGCACGCTGGAGGCAATGATGTCACTGATATTGAAACTCTGCGTCACAAGGTACATCCCCACCGCAGTGAGGATAATCATCGGTTCATACGCGATGATCTGGATCAGTTCCCGCTCCGCCCCCACATGGGAGTAGGGCGAATACGAGGAATACGCTCCCAGTACGAGGAAGATATGCGAGAGCGTAAAAGCGAAGATCACGAGTAAAAAGTCCCCGCCTGAGAAGAACAACGCTCCGCTGACCGCCATGAACACAAGATAGCTGAGCACATGGAAGTTCTGGGAGATGGTCACAACGACCGTCTCCTTCTCGAAGAGCTTCCCTACATCGTAGAATGGCTGGAGGAGCGGTGGACCGACCCGTCCCTGCATCCTTGCAGTCACTTTACGGTCGATACCTGCGACAAGACCTCCGATGATGGGTGCGAGCAGGATATAGATGATGGCGTTGACAATCGGGATCATAAGACCACCCCCGCGGTCAGGATCACGGCAAAGATGAGAATCCCCAGACAGAGCACGGTTCCGATCATGAACAGTTTATCCTCCCCGAAATAGTTCTTCAGGTAATAATTCCCCATGGTGGTGTCACGCACCGTGCCCATCGCGCCGGTGAACTGCATCGTGGGTGTCGTGGTCATACCTCCCATGTAGGGACCGACATACTTCTGCCCGTCCCGGTAGAAGAGCATCGAGAACGGCATGATCATGAGCAGGAAAAGCATCATGACCATGATGGTGATATTCGCCTGTGCCAGCTGTGCGGTCTGCCCGTAGATATTGAGGATGAACGGTTCGACAAGGACGGATGAGATGAGCGGGAAGATCAGGCAGACAACAACGGTCAGTCCGGCAAGGATGTACAGCACCGCCCATTTCTCCTTTGTCACGGTATCCTCGATCCGTTCCATGACCTGGGGAACCGAGATGATCTTACCCATCCATTTCGCCCAGAAGAAGACCGTGATGGAACCCCCGAACGCAAGGATGGCGACGAACAACAAGCCCAACGGGGCGACTATGAACGCTTCAATCGCCGCCCATTTGGAGATCAGCATACCGAAAGGGGCGAGGAACATTCCGGCGATACCGATGAACATCATGACGGCAATCTTTGGCATCCTGACAATCAAACCTGACATGTCGTCGATGTCCCGGCTCCCGATCCGGTTCTCGACCGTCCCGACACAGAGGAACAGGAGCGACTTTGCGATCGCGTGGAAGATGATGAGCAATATCGCCGCCCACATGAGTTTATACGTGCCTATACCGGCACAGGCTACGATCAAACCGAGGTTTGCGATCGTGGAATAGGCGAGCACTTTTTTCGCGTTCGACTGCGATATCGCCATGGAGGATGCAAGGAGGAACGTAAACCCTCCGACAAGCGCAATAAGGAATCCTTCAAGGCTGCCGGCAAGAACGGGCGAGAACCTGACAATGATATAGACACCGGCTTTCACCATCGTGCTCGAGTGCAACAGCGCAGAGACCGGGGTCGGCGCGACCATTGCACCGACAAGCCACGACGAGAATGGCATCAGGGCAGCTTTTGTGATGCCCGCAAAGCAGATGAGAACAGCAGGGACGAGCGCAATTGCCTGACCTGACATGATCAGGGTATTGAGCTCCAGGAGTTTTCCCGACGGGTCGATGATGCCGATATAGATGAGGGCAACCATGAACGCAACGCCGCCAAGGAGGTTCATTGCAAGCGCTAAAAATGCGTTGTTGGTCGCTTCCGGCGTCTGGGAGTACCCGATGAGAATGAACGAACAGATGGTCGTTACTTCCCAGAAGAAGAAGACCCAGAGGAGGTTATTGGAGAAGACGAGCCCGAACATCGACGAGAGGAAGATAAACAGGATGAAGAAGAAGATATTTTTCCTGTCCTTGACTTCGGTATGGTGTTTGTGGTACGTGTCCATGTAGCCCAGTGCATAGACACAGATCAGGCTGCCGATGATGCCGATGATCATCGCCATGATGATCGAGAACTGGTCGACAAAGAGATTGTTCTCCGGGTGCATCCCGCTCGAGAGGTACGTCTCAAAGAAGACGAGCAGCCCCGCCTGGATGAGGACAAGCGCGACGGTCAGCGTCTTACGGTATTTGATACCCAGGTACAGGATAAAGATCGCGAGCAGAAGCTCGATGATATACATGATCTTGCTGGCTGGCTCAAACGGAAACGCATACAGAATTGTATTCTTGTTAAAGCAGGATATAAGGAGCCAGATTGACGCGACACCAATGATAACTGCCGACGGAATTACGATATAATTCCGTAATTTGTCTTTATGGATAAAGAGCATCAAAATGGCAATGATTGCAGGAAATCCTATCAGAAATAATAGTTCATTCATTCAGCCACCCTCATCTTCGTTTGTGGTTTATCATAATTAATCATTTTCAATTCTTTTTCGGGAGAAATGGACTCGCCGGCACCAGATTTATGGGGGAGAACCTGCTGAAATCTGCCAAAAGTCAAGGAAATCTCGAAAGCCGTTCCCGGATAGAAGTCGTGAATGTGAGTTCATGCGAACCGCAGATGCAAGAACCCCATGACCTCTGCCAATGTTATAGCATACGCGGGGCATGAAAGATTCAGAATGAATATTTACCGGATGCGTGATCTTATCATCATAACCACGATATCTCCGGGTATTTTTTCAAAAGCGTCAGAAAGTTGTTATCACTTGAATCGCGCATTCCTTAAAAACCCCAACCCAGATTTCTTTTATCTTCTGCATTCCCACAGTTAGCCGTGACTACCGTGTTGAAGTTGGCATCTTGGATGATTTGATGATTCCTGAACCGGAGGGAATGTACCCGAAAAAAAGAAGAGGTGTTGATCCCATCACAGTTCGGTGATCTTCCCCACGAGATACCCTGCAATCTTCGTGGCGTCACCGACATCGATCCTGCCATTGTTGTTGAAGTCCGCATCTGGGATGAGATCGGGTGTCAGCCCGACAACCATATAGGCAGTCTTGGCTGTGTCCCCGATGTCTACCCACCCATTCCCATTGAGATCGCCACGGATCCGGTAGACCAGAACGGTTCCATTGACCGTATCGAACTGCCGGTTGTTGAACGTACCATCGCTCCACGTTGCACTACTGACCGTTAGTGGTGTGGAAGATCCTGTTGTTCCGATGCCCGTAGTATTTACGAAGAAAACCGGCACTGGTGAACCGATGTTGATGCTTTCAGTACGGGTGAGACTGATCCGGATCAAACCGGGTGTTGCGTTCACGGTGAGACTGCTTCCCGATGCATAGGACTGGTTCAGTGTGATCTCATTGACCTGTATGACCGATGGATTGTACGTGAGGTTGAATGAGATGCCAGTTCCACCGGTTATGTTCATCACCCCGATCGGGATCTGGGTGGCTGTATTCTGGTAGAGTGACGCGGCAGGGAGGATCAGTCGGGCGCGGTCTGTTGTGCTACCGGTGACGGAGATGTACCCGGTTTTTATCAGGGTGTTGAATCCATTCTGGTTCACCACGGTCAGGCTTGCAGTGTAATTTCCTGCCGCAGTGAACGTATGCGAGGGGTTCTGTTCCGATGATCCGGTGGGCACAAAGCGCCAGGTGTCATTCTTAAAGCCGTCGCTGTTACCACCACCCATCAGGACAATGCTGCCGTCTGGCATCGCTGTACTGCTGTGATACGCTCTTGCCGCCCACCCGGCACTTGCATTCACCAGCGTCCACGTAGCACCAGTATTCGTTGAACGCCATACATCGTTTTTAGCGGTGCCGTTACTATTGCCGCCTATGAGTACGACACTGCCATCCGGCATCACAACACTACTATGCCCGGCTCGACTCGTCCATCCAGCGGTTGCGCTCACCACAGTCCACGTCACACCATTATCTGCTGACCGCCACGTATCATTATAATTGTTTACTCCATCATATCCTCCTGTCAGCACAATACTGCCGTCAGGCATCACAATACTGCTGTGATGAGATCTTCCCACCCACCCGGCACTTGCGTTAACCTGTGTCCATGTTGCGCCGTTATCTGTTGACTTCCACGTGTCGTTCTTACGGTTACCGTCGCTGTCCAGCCCGCCAGTCAACACGATACTTCCGTCCAATGCCGCTACACTACTGTGATATCCTCTTGCCACCCATCCGGCACTCGCGGTCATTTGCGTCCACGTAGCGCCGTTATCTGTTGACTTCCACGTGTCGTTCTTACCAGATCCCCCGCTATATCCACCCGTAAGGACGATGCTGCCATCTGACATTGTGACGCTGCTGTGAGCATGTCTTGCCACCCACCCTGCACTTGCGTTCACCTGCACCCATGTTGCACCGTTATCCGTTGACCGCCACACGTCGTTCTTGTTGTTGCCGTCCCAACCACCCATCAGCACAATACTGCCGTCCGGCATCGCGACGCTGCTATGCCAATCTCTTGCCGACCACCCGGCACTTGCGTTTACCTGCGTCCAAGGCGCATTGTATGTTTCATCGCCAAAGAACCATGCCCATCCGTTGGGAGAACCGGTTGAGGTATCGGTGAAATTAACGGTGAGCGGAGCTGTGCCTGACAATGGCGTCGCAGTAAATGCAGCGATTGGACCGTTTGCACTGGACAATTTCACCAGCCACTGATCAAATCCGCCATGGTTTCCCGAGACATCTCCATCATTGGATTCGGTCTTCCCGATAACATAATATCCGCCATCAGCTGCCTGAACCCCACCAGATCCCAAATCGTCACTGCTGCCTCCAATTATCTTCTGCCAGTCCTCAGATCCGTTTCCTGCGAGATTCACTAGGAACACGTTGACTGACTGGGGACCCGGAGAAGCCGATAGAACTATTTTCGTTGAGATTGTCTCGTCCAACCCTGTTGCTTTGCCGGCTCTGGTTGGATATTTCCGTTGCGGTGGATTGGCAGGATTATTTTCGGCACTCTGACTATCTGCTTCAGCTGAAACTACCGGTCCCATTTCTCCCACGAGTAGATAGTACCCATCGCGGTTCTGAGATACACCAGTACTCCATTCCTCCAGATCACTTCCATAACATCTCTGCCATTCGAGAGCTCCAGACTGGTTTAATTTCACGACAAACATATCAACGGATCCATGGTTGTCGGTGACATTTCCATCGTGGGAACCTGTGCCGCCAACGACTATTACACCCCCATCTGTCGTCTTTCGGATGTCCGTTCCCCAGTCAAATAACAGCCCACCGAAACATCGTTGCCATTCCAAAAAACCTGTCGCATTGATCCGTGCAACCCATAAATCGTCATTGCCGTGATTGCCGATTACATCACCATTATATGAATACACGTATCCTGTCAGGGTATATGCCGGACCGGCCGTTTCAATGATGGATTCCCCCCGGTCCCAATCGGTTCCCCCAAGGCATTTCTGCCACTCGGGTGTTCCGGAGGACGAGAGCTTGACAACCCAGATATCACATGACCCGTGATTACCTTGTACATTGCCATCGGTTGATTCTGTCCCTCCGATGAAGATATATCCCCCATCAGAGGTTTGCAGGATACCGTTACCCCAGTCATCAGATGATCCGCCATAGGTCTTCTGCCACTGGATTCCCCCGGTTACGTTAATCTTCACTACCCAAACATCTGTCCCTCCACGGTTCTGTGTCACATCTCCATTAATGGAGTTGGTATATCCAATCAGGATAAAACCGCCATCCGTGGTCTCTTGGGCGGATCTTGACGTCTCATCCCACGACCAGCTGCTATCAGAATCTTCACCGCTTCCCCCGTAACACTTCTGCCATTCGATTGTACCGGATGAAGAGACCTTTATCACAATTATATCAGTTCCGCCATGGTTATCGGTGATGTTGGTGTCCTGGGAGGTGGTAGAACCGACCAGCAGGTACCCCCCACCAGAACACGGCACGATCGTGGATATGGTCTCATTCCGTAATCCCCCGAGGCATTTCTGCCAGACAATATCCGGCGTCCGTGGATTATAAGGGTTGACCGTTATGTAATTCGTTTTTGTAAGTGTATTACTGCTGCTGCTATTTGTTACGGTAAGTGCAACGGTGAAGAGCCCTGCCATTGAGTATGTGTGTGTCGGGTACTGAAGATTACTGAAACTTCCATCCCCGAATGACCAGTTCCACCCGTTGGGAGAACCGGTGGATGTGTCAGTGAACCGGACGGTGAGCGGAGCTGTGCCTGCTGTAATGTTGGCGGTGAAGTTGGCGATGGGTGATGATATATCCCTGCCCATCTGCCAGCTTAAAATTTCTGGTTTTCCGAACCGGAAATCCAACCAGAACACTTCATTTCCAGAAATAACCGGTTCATTCTGGGTAGCATGATCCAAGCAGATTACCTCCTCTCTGGATAAGGAGAGGTTAACCATGTAAATATCCGGTTGACCATTTCGCATGTCAACCCATGCAATAGTATCATTCAGGAAACAGGGAGAAAATTTTGGTGACCCGATCGAAGATACGGGCGTATTGGTATCCGATGATAAACTATAGATGTATACCTGATTATCAGTTATGTACGCCAACTGCTCGCCATTCAGGGAGTATGACCATGACCAGCTAGGCATGGTGATGGGTAACAGGCGTTCGATTCCGGTTGTCATATTATAAGCATAGAAATTACACACAGATGCATTATATTCGAACCAAACAACCGTATCTCCGAAAAGTTTTGGTTCGTAGGCATAGCTAAATTGTCGCGATGAGATGCTGGTTTCCTGCAGGGTAGTTAAATTATAAAGATAGACCTGCTGGGAAGTATTTCCAAATCTTGCATACACAAGACGATCTTTATTTTTATAGGGGAACATACCGGTTTGAACGTGGAATTCTGACTGGGTATTCGGGTTGAACCCATATATTGCCGGAGATCCTTCCCGGTTGTCCTGCCAGAAAATAATATTATCGGTAAGAATCAAATACGATTTTTCAGAACTTGAGTTGGTAATCCGGGATTCTATACCCGTGGTTCTGTTAAGTAGATAGATCTCCGTGTAACCACTCCGCTTATCAGTCCAGATGACCCGGTTCCCCTTCACAGCAAAATCACCTTTCCCCGTGGTGGTTGAGGTTATTTGGGTCTCATTTGGACCCACAACCGGGGGTAGGGTGTTGCGGATCGTGACCGGCATATCAGTAACCTTGGAAATCCATGGGTCACTACTGTTGGGTTTTTCGGCAAGTAAAAACCAGAAAGAATAATCTTTTGTTGTCTGGCTCGTAGTAACTGTAACATTCCTTCTTCCCTGGCTGTCAGTTGATACAATTGCCATTGTCCCATCTGCCGCAGTGAGGGGTTCAATCGCCCCTTGTGCCATATACCAGTTCCTGAATGCATACCGGATTTCCTGCTGGGCTGATGCACTGGTATTCACACCTGCTCCTGTTTCGATCGCAGGGTAGTCCTGCGAGGATAACAGCGAGGTTGTGGTGCTGGCATTTAAGATTAACAGATAAAAATCATGTGACCCTGCTCCATCAACCATAACAGTAAAAGTGTCTCCTTTGAGGAGAACGCGTTTGTCTGCGTGTAATGAGATTGGTTCTCCGGTTTCCTGGGTGAGAGATGTAACCGAAGTAAGCGTTTCAACAACCTGTTGTTGTGATACGTATATTGGGTATGCCGGATTCACGCGCGTCATCGTGAGCTGTGTGGAGATAACCGGGAGATCCTGCGAGACAGGCATCGAGATTGTTGTTATAGTTTCATTTGATACGGGTATCCGGGTGGAACTATCCCCCAAATTCTGCATCTCACCGGCGGCAACTGATGAGATGACGATACAAATGAGGATACATACGAATAGAAAAGTCCTTTTTAATTTTCGTGCAGAGTTCATACAGTGCGATCGTTGTTAAACGTATATATGACTTTTTAAATGATTGCGCAAAAATGGACATTTCTTAAAAGGAACCTGCATTGAATATACTGCCCGCTGGGGGAGTAGTATGGCCACGAAACAACAGGTGTGGGGGTGTAGCCGTGCCACCCTCAATAGCGAGCTGATTGCGTTCAGAGATTGAGCTGCTGAACCAAACTCAGTGCCAGAGGTGTAGCCATGCCACCCTTAATAGCGAGCTGAGTGCAGTTTGTGGGTAAGGGCGTCAGCGGCTCGAACGACTAACGATCAAACAGTCCAGCGGGAGGTTGATGGGCATGAGTCCCGGAGCGTGAGACACCGATAAGATCCCCTGCTCTGTGAACTGACTCGGGCAGCTCGAAAAGGATAATCAGCATTATACCTCGTTCTGCATAACAATGCACCATCCCGATTGGGGATATGAAGAGGATACGATCATCCAAAAAGATCTGATGTTGAGAACAAGCACATAAATTTTTGAATAATTTACATTTGTTTTTTACAGATTAAATAAAAAATCTAATTCAGTCAACAAACAAAAATCCATCGACATTTTTACAAACCAGAGAAGTCTACAAAAAAGAATGTTGCGATTTCTCCCGCTACACCTTCTTCTTCCTGCCCCGTTTTGCCGGCTGCTTAAATTCAACATCCGGCACGATCTCTGGCGCAGATTCCAGTCGTTTGAGTTCCCCCAGCACGTACACGCGGGCATGGGAATAGACCGGCGCCAGCAGATCCGCGATATCCTTGTTATTGATCCGGAACAACGAGGGTCCGAGCCGTTTTAACGCAACCGCTTCCAGTTCGGTTTTTTTGTACAGGTGAATCGGGAAAGCATCGAGGGTCTCTGAAGTATCCCAGAAGGATTCTGCACATGCCGGAAGCGGAGGCAACTCGGACCCGTACGGTTCAGGCTCACTGTCACTCACGGATCCAGGTTCTTCATCCGGTTCAACCGGTGCGACTGCACTCCGCTGGTTGCGGAGGTTTTCAAGGACTGCCTCCCGGTCCCGCCCGCGAAGCGAGAAGATGAGAAATGGGTCCCGGTCGAACTGTTCTGCGAGAATGTAGTAGACGGCAGCGATATGCTTGCAGGGATTTGCATAATCCGGGCAGTCACAATCGGTCTTGAGATCCTTTGCGCTGCCCGGAAGAAGCGAGAGGTGGATCCCGGTAAAGACCGTCTCGATCTCCTGCGGGATCTCTCCTCCCAGGAGGCTCGCCGTAAAGAGCGCCTGCGACGCAAGCGCGTCAAAGATCCGCGCCCATTCCAGGTCATTAAACCGGGTAAACGAGATGGTGATATTGTAGGGCTTCGGTCTCGTTCCCTGTACCTTGGCATAGACGGTGGCATCACGGATATCGATACTCACCACCTGCCCCTTGCGGGCATATGACCGCCCCCGTTCCAGCCGGGATCCGATCCCGATCCGCTCAAGCGCAGAGATGAACCGTTTCGACCACCAGGTCTCACCGATCGCTCCTTTCCTGCTCCGCGCCTGGATCCCGTTCTTCACCGCGATCGGGCGTGCAGGCGGGTACCACGGTCCCCATCCGGACATCTTACGCACCTCCCAGTGTATCTTTTCTGAGCGTCAGAAGTTCGCGGAGTTCCTGTGTCGAGAGGTTCGTGATCCAGTCTTCACCAGAGCCGACTATACTTCCCGCAAGTGCCCGTTTGTCTTCAAGGACGGCATCGATCTTCTCTTCGAGCGTGCCTGCGGAGATCATCAGGTGTACCTCGACGTTCTTTGTCTGCCCGATCCGAAACGCCCGGTCGGTCGCCTGGTCTTCGACTGCGGGGTTCCACCAGCGGTCAATGTGGAAGACATGGTTTGCCGAGGTCAGGTTCAGCCCGGTCCCACCGGCTTTTAACGAGAGTACGAAGATCTTCGGTCCCTTCCGGTCGGCGAACCGTGCGACCATCTCATCCCGTGCTTCCCGTTTCGTCTTGCCGGACAGGAAGAGAACTTCAGTTGAGAAGACCTTTTCGAGATATGGTTTGAGCATCTCACCGAACGTCGCGTACTGGGTGAAGACGAGCGCCCGCTCATCATTCGCAAGCACCTCCTCAAGCACCTCGCAGAGCCGGTCTACTTTACCGGAGCGCAGCGCCAGTTCACTCTCGTCGTTTAAGAAGAGCGCCGGGTGATCGCAGATCTGCTTCAACCTCATCAGGGTGACAAGCACGGCGCCTTTGCGCTCGATGCCTTCCAGCGTATCGAGCTTCTCGAGCATGTCCTGGACTGCCGCTTCATAGAGCGATGCCTGTTCCTTTGTGAGCGGGCAGAACTCCTTTGCGATCATCTTCTCCGGCAGATCGTCAATGATGGTCTTGTCAGTCTTCAACCGGCGCAACAGGAACGGTCGGACGATCTGCTTTAAAATTTGCGCCTTACCGGTATCGTGGTGCTTCTCGATCGGGATGGAGAACTGTTTCTGGAAGGACGCGGCAGAACCGAGGTAACCGGGGTTTAAAAAGTCCATGATCGACCAGAGTTCAAAGAGCCGGTTCTCGACCGGTGTGCCCGTGAGGACAATTCTGCTCCCGGCAGGGATCTTTCTCACCGCCCGTGCCTGCTTGGTCGCGTGGTTCTTGATATTCTGCGCTTCATCAAGGACGACACAGTCCCAGTCGCAGGAAGCGAAAAGCTCCTCGTCGCGCTGCACAGTCTGGTAGGAGGTGATCACAAGATCTGCACTCTCCCGTGCACGGGAGAATTCTGCGCCGGAACACCGCTTAATCCCATGATGGACATAGTGACGGAGGGACGGTGCAAACCGCTGGAGTTCCCGCACCCAGTTGCCGATGAT
>JAQTSH010000283.1 GCA_028711405.1 Methanoregula sp. | reverse complement strand
AATGCGAGGGATGCGATTCGAACGCATGAACCTCTGCAGGAACAGATCTTAAGTCTGCCGGAGTTGGCCGGGCTTTCCTACCCTCGCAATGGAAACCTGTGTGACTGGCGACAGTACCCGTGCCGGGATTCTTACGCCATACTAGTATTTGATGCAGACACTAAAAAGAATCGCCTTCCTGATCCCACAAACAATCTCATTTCGGGTGCCGGCACCCCCGGTGATCAGGCACGGCGCCGGAAGACGACTGCCAGTATGACTCCTGCACTGATGAACGCCGCAAGCGACAGCGGGGACTGCTTCGTCGTAGTCGTCGCTGCCACTTCCGGCTGATCCTCCGTCACGGAAACCTCCGGGGTCGGCAGCTCGGTCAGTTCAGCGGTGATCACGGGCACCGGTGTCGCGACCGACGTCCGGGTCACCGTCCGCCGGGGAGTAGCCGTCTCCTCAACACTCTTCAGGTTCGCCCCGATCGTGTACCCGTACACCGTAATCTCGTCTCCGATCACCACCCGGTTGCCGGCTGGACTGATGGCAACCGAATGCGGCTGAATGATCCGGGCAGCCCGCACGGTCCCGACCAGTGTCCCGTTCCGGAAGAAGACCGTGAGATACCGGTCGGTATCCCCGGCGGCAACCAGCGAGCCGTCCTGCGACACACTCACCGCATTGATCCACTTCCCGACCGGGTACTTCTCGCGGGTAGTGCCGCTCGCATCGAGCACATAGACATTCTTGTCCTGGCTGCCAAGCACAATCACGTCCCCGGCGGCTGAACAAACCATCTCCATGATCGCCTCAGTCGTCACCTCCTTCTGCCAGTTCAGCGTTCCCGTGCGGGAATGGGAAGAGACCCGGTTCCCGCCGGCAGTATAGATGATCGAACCGTCCGCAGAGCAGGCGATCAGGGTCTCAAGGCTGCCGGACCGGTTGTCCGTCCAGAGAAGATCCGAACCCGGGTTGACGAACCGGAGCCCGGCATCCGATGCGATCACGACCATATCGGCAGTCGGGACGATGGCAATATTTGTCGCCGGATCCATCCGTGCCCGCCCGACAAGCGTCCCGCCTTTGTTGTACACAATAAGGTATCCCCGGGAATCATCCGACGCGACCAGCGAACCGTCGGGTGAGATGGACACCACGTTGATCGGTGCCCCGACATTCTGGATCCAGAGTGTCTCGCCGCTGCGGTCAAGGAGTTTGAGGCTCTCCCCCGAAGCCGTCACGACATACGCCCCGTTCCGGCTCATCGCAGCAACCCCTCCCGCTTCCCTGCTCCAGAGCGTCTTTCCCTCCCCGGACAGCATCATGAGCCGGCTGCCGAGGACGAGGAACCGTGACCCGTCGTCCGATACAGAGATGCCCCGCACCGGATTCTCGTCCGGTGAACTCACCGTCCATGCAGGTACGATACTGAGGGCAGTGACCGGCACGATCACACACCCGATAAAAAGGAGCGCGGCGACCATCGCCGGCACCCGGATATTGTTGTGCATTAAAATCCCACCATGAGATATCATGCCGACGCATATCTGCCTTGCGAACAGACACCGCGCTGCAATTGGTTTTATGCAATGCTGGTACCATACACTATCCGGAAGGTCAGGTACGTGTTTGAATATCAAGGCTGGATCGAACTGGATGGCAGGCGGCTCACCCGGGACGAAGTAGAGGAGATCACCCGGACCGCACCGGAGACCATCCGCCGGTTTGGCGGGGAGTTCGCGCTCTCGTTTGGCGATTGCCAGGCACGCGATCACTTCGGCATCTGTCCGGGGCATTCCCCCAAAGGGGCGGTTGTCTGCAACGGCGAAGTGCGGTGTCTGGTCAATCCGGACCCTGCACCGCAACCGCTCGCGGATGCGATCACGACCGCGGTCGCGCTCCGGAACGATGAAGGGATCACCGCGTTGTCCGGTGGCGTCGACTCCTCGCTTGTAGCGGTACTCGCGCAGCGGGAATGCCTCGCGGTAGGGTTAGCGGGATCGCATGATCTCCTGCGGGCACAGCACGCGGCACACCTGCTCAACCTCCCGTGCACCAGCGTTGTTGTCACCCCGCCGGAGATTGAAGCCGCGCTGCCCCGTGTCCTCGCCGTCATCCCAGTTAAGGATCCGGTGAACACGAGCATTGCGCTGACGCAGTATTTCATCGCGCGCGGAGCACACGATCTCGGCTACGACCGGATCCTCACCGGGCAGGGGGCGGATGAACTCTTCGGTGGATACGCGCGATACCTGACAACAACAACTCTCGCAGATGACCTGACAAGAGATGTAGCAAGTCTCGAAATGCAGGTCATCCGGGACCAGTCGGTCGCTGCGCTGCACACCACCCGTCTCTCGATGCCGTACATGGACATCCGGGTCGTGCGCGCTGCGCTTGCGATCCCGGCGGAAGAGAAGGTGAAGGACGGCAAGAGGAAAGTTCCGTTACGGAGGGTGGCGGCACAGTATATGCCGGAGGAACTCGCAGGTTACGGGAAGAAAGCGATGCAGTACGGCAGCGGCATCTGGGGAGAATTGAAGAAGCTTGCCCGTAAAAATGGATATAAAACGTCCGTGCAAGATTACATAGACCAGATACTACGGGTGGAACATGGTCACTGAGAAAGACGTGGAGCATATCGCAGGACTTGCCGATATCGGCATCAA
This sequence comes from Methanoregula sp., assembly GCA_028711405.1. GTDB lineage: Archaea > Halobacteriota > Methanomicrobia > Methanomicrobiales > Methanospirillaceae > Methanoregula. The sequence goes on along the minus strand of JAQTSH010000283.1, from coordinate 642 downwards.
TAAGGATGAACTGGGCACCTTTACCGGGCAGTTCAACGCCATACTTGACTATTTTGATCTGCTTGACCGGGTGGAAGGCGATGCCGTCATTACCCGGGATCTCACCAATGTCATGCGCGAGGATGAAATAACGCCGTCACTTCCGCGTGACGAGATCCTGAAAAATGCCGGTGCACACGAAGACGGCTTTGTCAGGGCGCCACGGGTGATGTAGTGGCAGAGCACACGATTCAATTCGAGCCGGATGACCGGTGCCATGCGTTTCTTACGATCTGTAAAAAGCCCGTCCATGGCAACGGGGCGCTTGCCGGTATCCCGGTAGCAGTGAAGGATAATATCTCAACACAGGGAATTGAGACCACCTGTGCGTCAAAGATCCTCAAAGGTTATGTCCCGCCCTATGATGCACATGTCGTCACCCTGTTGAAACTCTCCGGTGCTGCAATCGCCGGTAAGACGAACATGGATGAGTTCGGCATGGGTACGACGACCGAGAACTCCGGGTTTTTCCCGACGACAAACCCGCACGACCCGACGCGGGTGCCCGGCGGATCATCCGGTGGCAGTGCTGCCGCGGTTGCCGCTGGCATGGTCCCCTTGGCACTGGGCACCGACACCGGGGGATCGATCCGGTGCCCTGCG
>JAQTSH010000282.1 GCA_028711405.1 Methanoregula sp. | reverse complement strand
TCACCCCTTTGCAGATACGGGACCGGTTCCGGTCAACATTGACGGCTTCGCACACCTGATTCGGCACCGTCAGGGAATCGTCTTTTTTTCTTTATGATGTAAAAGATGAGTCCCCACGCGTATCCACCGTCCACCAGCCCGTCACGGATCGTGATTACCCGGCTGCCCGTTGTTCCAGTTTCCTGCTATGGGTGTTGGCTATCACTAAAAGTGCTTGATGAAAGTGCCCGATAAACCATTTGACGAGATTGTTTTATCATTCATCGGGACATTCGAGGAAATCTGACATCCGCCAATCCAGATAAAATTTTATTTCTCATATTGCTTCACAACTTCCGGCAGGCAATGCACAACACCGCGAATACCAGATACCGTCAGGGTCATGAGAATAGCATCGACAACTTCCTCTTTTGTCGCACCCGCCGCCCTTGCCATTGGTACATGGGCTCTGACTGCCATGTCGTCACCCATGGCTGCTTTCATTGCGATGTAGATCAGCTGCCTGGTCTTCGCATCAAGTCCCTTTCTGTCTACGAGTGACGTGATCAGGCTATTAAATGCTGCCGCGACTTCCGGCGCTTCTTTCTGGAACAGGTCCATTGGGTTCTGTTGCATTGGTAACCTCAGCAGTAATGTCTTGCTTCAAGGAAATAAGCAGAAGGGGTCGTTGTGCAAAAAATGAGATAGTACTATTGACCCGGATGGACTTTTTGGATCGTCCATCCGGAGTATCACAGCTGGTGGCGTGACACTGCATGAGGCGATAATTGCATCCGTAATTCTCCGTTGTACCAATCCGGAGGCGGACGATAGTCCCAGTATGGTTTGTACAGAGTTGTTTTTTAGGACGTGAGGTTATGGCATAAAACGTCAGTCACGCATACCAGACAAGGAAGCTTGCCCGTTCATTTCCCTGCCGGTAAATAGTGTCATTGAATGACGCAGATTTTCCGGACGACAATACTGCCTTGAGCTCCTGACACCGCTGAACTTCACTGCCCTTGTATCCTGTTGTTTTGGGGAATACGCACAGGACGATCCACCCGGGATTGAACCGGACCGGATCATATTATCTGCGGTGATTGCGTGGTTGTGTTCATGATTCATTCCATATTCACGTAAGTGAACACACAGTATTGGAAACAATGACTGATATACTCTGATTTTCCGTCAGGTTTTGCCGCTTTGGTCTTATCTTCCCGCTATAGGATATCAAAAAAGGTCAGGATCTCATACCAGTTTTTTTGCTGGAAAACAAGGTATAATATCCGACCCGGACAATTAACAATTGTGAATTTCCGGGACACTGCCCTATGTGTGGAAGATTTTCGGGATTCGGAGAGGAAAAACTATGGCAAAGATCCATGACAATATCACGGCAACAATCGGCAACACCCCGCTCGTGCGGCTGAACCGTGTCACCACCGATGCCGTGGCAACAGTGCTTGTAAAACTTGAGTCCTTCAACCCCATGAGTAGCGTAAAAGACCGTATCGGCGTATCGATGATTGATGCAGCCGAACGTGCGGGGCTCATCACGCCGGATACGATCGTCCTTGAACCGACGAGCGGTAACACCGGCATTGCCCTTGCGATGGTGGCTGCTGCCCGGGGTTATAAGATCACGCTTGTCATGCCGGAAACGATGAGCATCGAGCGGCGTAAACTCCTCAAAGCTTTCGGCGCCGAGCTCATCCTTACGCCCGGAAAAGAGGGAATGAAGGGAGCTATAGGAAAAGCCGAGGCGCTCCTGGCAGAGAATCCCCGGTATTTCTATATCCCCCAGCAGTTCAGGAACCCGGCAAACCCGGATGTTCACCGGAGAACGACAGCGGAAGAGATCTGGCGGGATACCGGTGGCAAGGTCGATGCAGTGGTATCCGGTGTAGGGACCGGGGGTACAATCACAGGAATTGCGGGAGTGATCAAGCCAAGAAGGCGGGGATTCAAAGCGATCGCGGTCGAACCCGATGCATCTCCGGTATTATCTGGAGGTCAGCCCGGCGTCCACAAGATCCAGGGAATAGGTGCCGGGTTCGTTCCTGAAGTGCTGGACCGTAGCCTCATTGATGAGGTCATCCGTGTAACCAATGAAAATGCCATGGAAACAGCACGCGATCTTGCGAAGAAAGAGGGGATCCTTGCCGGGATATCATCCGGTGCTGCTGTATGGGCAGCTCTGCAGGTTGCAGCGCGTAAGGACAATGCAGGGAAAGTAATCGGGTCATCCTTCCTGATACCGGTGAACGGTACCTGAGTACAGTAGATTAAAGTTCAACGAAACTCGGTCAAGTTAGTGGCAGATGCACATTTTTAGAAAAACTCCATATTCGTGTTAATTTCTAAAACGGAACTCAATATGAGTTCAAAATGAGATTCAACAATAAGTTAAGTACTTTTGTATCAAAACTTTCGCAACCCCAAAAAGGGTCTTGGGTTTGACAAGATTCATACAAATCCGGTAGACAAATCAAAAGTTGGAAGCGTACAACTATCATTTCCACTGCAAAAACGAAAATTCAAAAACAGCATCCGCTCAAACCGGTTGCCACATTTTCCGATAACACCCAAAGAAGAAACCCAAATCTTCAGGTTATTGCAATTTTATCCATCCGTTTGAGTCTGAACAGAAGTTCGGAGTTCTCGCGGATGAGGTCCGAAAAATATTCCAACGACAGTCGATTCTTTTTAATGACTTTCGGGCCGGGTTTTTGTCTGGCACAACGAATCCATTTTTCAGACACCCACATGTTCTGGATGATAAATGAAAGAAGGGTATAAAAATACCGGATCTTCTCATCCTTCATTGACGTTCTCGGGCGTACGGAATTCCGCAGTCGATACGTGGATTCAATGGCAAACCGGTGCCGATAAATTTCCCGAACGTTCCGGGGGGATGTTGACATTCCAAAAACTACGAACGCATGGTGTTCGAGCCCTTTCTTCTTATGCTTCCCCATCATGTAGACCACACAATCAGTGATGACAAGGTCAACCGAATCTTTCGTTCCCTTCTTCATCGTGTAGGTGAACGTTGATGAAGCCCGTCCTTTCAACATCGCGTTTAACACCTTCCCATGTTTCTTGACGGGAATGATGTGAGGGATCCCACTCTGCTGAAGATATCCCAAGATCGCTGCGTTAAAAAACTCCCGGTCCAAGCATAAACTCCGGATTTTCAATCCAAGTGGATAGTGTAAACAATTTGCTGTAAATATAAAAACGCCCTGATCTCTAACAAGAGGTAAAGGAGACCAGAGCTTATGGAACTAAGCAACTTTATCCAAGAATACCTTGCCGATCAGGATGAGGGGATG
>JAQTSH010000281.1 GCA_028711405.1 Methanoregula sp. | reverse complement strand
TTCGTCAATACTTTGCCCGTATCATTTTTTTGTCCTGGTTCTCCTTTACATTTATCCTGGGGACTGTCTCCAAACACCGCGACGTTGCGTAAAGATGATCCGGGAGCGGTATCTTTGTGCAGGTTGCAGGAAGTCATGTGCCCCAAACCCGTACCAATTCTGCCACCCGGGTTGAGAGAGGGTGAGATTATGGTTTTTGTACCGGGGTCTCCTATCCCTGGTACAGGGTTCCAGCCGGTTGACATGGATTTCGGAACGGGTTGTGTGGTGTTCATCTGCTTTACACTCTGTCATCTTTTACCGGTGCAAACGTTGTGATACGTTCACACCATGTAAAGAATGTTTAACATTATGTAATATATACTTTTTCATTTCTATGGTTAAGATTACATTATGATCTCAAACCCGCACATTCCCGCCATCTTCGGGGATTTCACTTGCCGCGAAGGGAAACATCCGGTTTGCAACAGACTTCTTTCATATATTGTGATAAAGGAAAGAAGAGTCTCCCCTACGGTAAACCGGAATGATCCGGTCATCAAATGGCATTTACCTGGCGGTTAAGTGCCATCACATCCGTTCGTCATGACGGGTGGACACTGCGACTCCTCCTGCTCCGCTTCATCAGAGATATGTACCTCTGCTTCTCTCCGGGATGCGGAAGTTATTATGATGTATCTTCCTTTGGCGGCGGGAAGTCATATGAGCAATGGAGATTTTCATTTACGCTGGAATTTTTCAGACATCTAGTTCCATATTTTAGCTTTCAAACTTCACCATCTGTCCGGAAAGTATCTCATTCATCGCCCGGAGAACCTCGATAATCGGTGGGTACCCCTGTGCCTACCCGGATACCCTATCAAGGCGGATACACGCATCGTTTCATACTCCAACCCATATCCGTACGACAGGGTCACGAGATCTCTTAATATGATCCGGATAAATCTGATGACAGATCGAATAATCCAAGAACCCGTTGAAACTACAGGAAAAAAAGAAGAATTTAGTTGTACGACCGGAACGGGATGTATGCATCGAACGTCTTGATCCGGTCTCCCTGTGGGGTAGTCACCCAGACTTCCGCCCGGTCCTTTGTCCCCCAAGCTTCCGCAGAGGCACCCGTCTTGTACGTGCCCGTCAGGCTCACGCTCTTGCCGATAAACAATGGCTGCTTCATCGTCGCAGATTCGACGGTTCCATCGGAACGGGTGACAATCACTTCGATCAACGGGATAACATTCAGACCCTTACCGCCCTGGAACGTAGCGATGATCTGTGGATTGATCGCTTCACCGTTGCTGTTCACCTGCACATCGACGCCCCAGATGGGCGGGAGTGTCTGGGTTGGACCCGGGGTCTGTAATTGTGCTACGGTCGTTGACGCCACGGGAGGAACGGTTGTTTGGGGAACCGCAGTCTGGACTTCAGTCGGAACCGGTGTGGCGGCAGGTTGAGCTGCAGGTTGCGTGCAACCGGCTGCAAAGAGGAGAAGTCCTACACAGAGAACGCTCCCAAAAATAAGTCGCATATTCATACAAAATATTTCATCGGAAAATATTTGAGGGTTCCGGGAGGGAAGATTCGGAACCGATCATTCCCGGCGCCCTTGTGCCGGCTCGATACCGGTTGGCTGACCCCGGATCGTCCGCTCCTTCATGATCGTGTACACTTCGGAAGCACAGTCACGGGGCACTTCAACAAACGAATACGTGTCAAGGATACGGATCGCGCCGATACATTTGCCGGCAATCCCGGTCTCTCCGGCAATCGCCCCGACAATATCCTTCGGTGCAACATTATGATCCCGACCAAGCCCGATGAAGAACCGGACCATGCCATGCTCTGCACCAGTCTCACCGAAATCGACCACTTCACGCTCTTTTTTAGCATCTGCACCCGGCAGCTCCATCTGCATCTTCATGAGTGCCGCAGCGATGTCCAGCGTCGTTAGGTCTCCTTCGGTTTCACGTTCGATGATCCGGGTGTACGGTTCCATACCGCCTGCCTGGATCATCTCGCGCACCGATTCAAGGAGCGTCTTTGTTTTCGTCTCCACAACATCGCTTGCAGTCGGGATCGCCTTTCTGGGGATCTGGATTTTAGCATACTTCTGGATCTCGCGGAGTTTGGTGAAATCCCGGGGAGCGACAAAGGTCACTGCCCTGCCGCTCTTCCCTGCCCGTCCCGTCCGCCCGATACGGTGGACATAATACTCCACATCCTGCGGTACATCATAATTGATGACCATGTCGATATCCTCGACATCGATTCCCCGCGCGGCTACATCTGTCGCGATCAGGATATCGATGGCACCTTTCCGGAAACCGCCCATCACCCGGTCGCGCTGGGACTGCTTCATGTCCCCATGCAGTTCCTCGCAGCGGTAACCCCGTGCCCGGACCTTGCCGGCAAGATCCTCGGCGCCGCGTTTCGTGTTGCAGAAGACAAGAGCAAGTTGTGGATCCATGACATCGATCAACCGGCAGAGTGCCTCAAGCTTGTCCCGGTCCTTGACCTCAATGTAGGACTGCTCGATGATCGGGACGATCAGTTCCTGGTACTGCACGCGCACAAACTCCGGTGTGTTCTGGAAACGTTTTGAGATCTCGAGAATCGGTTGCGGCATCGTTGCAGAGAAGAGCAGGGTCTGTCGTTTTTGCGGGGTCTTCTTCAGGATGAGCTCGATGTCGTCCCGGAAACCCATGTCGAGCATCTGGTCAGCTTCATCGAGCACCACCTTGGTCACATGTTCGAGCGACAGTGTGCGGCGCTTGAGGTGGTCCATCACCCTGCCCGGAGTACCGATCACGATCTGGACACCGGATGCAAGCGCTCGTAACTGGCGCTCGATCGGTTGCCCGCCATAGACCGGAAGAACGGAGATCTTCGGGAAAAACTGGAGAAGTTGTGAGAATTCCTCAGCGATCTGGATCGCGAGTTCACGCGTCGGACAGAGCACAATTGCCTGGACGACCCTCTGGGACGGATCAAGGCTTTCAATCACCGGTATACCGAATGCGGAAGTCTTGCCTGTGCCGGTTTGCGCCTGGGCAGTCACGTCATGCCCAGCCTGGATGAGGGGAATGGCGAGTGCCTGGATTGGGGTGGGCTCCTCGAAACCCATTGCTTCAATAGCTTTGCCGATCTCATGCGAAAGGTGCAGATCGGAAAACTGAATACGGTTATTCATGTCGCAATCCTTTTGGTGTGTGGGAACTTAAAATGTGGCTTGGATCCTAGAGCAACAGTCTGTCATCAACAGTACGGAAAATCCGAAAACCTCCAACACTTCCGCACGGCAACCCAGGAATCGGAATG
>JAQTSH010000280.1:1875-3323 GCA_028711405.1 Methanoregula sp. | reverse complement strand
ACGTCCGTGATCTCATCGTGTTCGATGATCTCCATCCCTTTTGCCGTGAGTGCCCCGACAAGGGACGACGGGAGCTCGAGCCCTTTGGGGGAGATGGTGTGGAGCCGGACGCCGAAGAGGGAGAGCGCGGAGGCGAGCGAATGCGCCGTCCGCCCGTACCGCAGGTCCCCGACCAGCGCCACATCGATCCCGTCAATGGGCATCGACTGCCGGATCGTGTACAGGTCGAGGAGCGTCTGCGACGGGTGTTGCCCGGCGCCGTCCCCGGCATTGATCACCGGGACACTGGCAAACTCAGCGGCGAGCCGGGCGGCACCTTCCTTCGGGTGCCGGATCACGATCGCGTCCGCATACCCGGAGACGACCCGGATCGTGTCGGCAAGGGTCTCGCCCTTCGCGATCGAGCATGCTTCGACGCTGCTGACCGAGATCGAGGTTCCGCCCAGCCGGGCAATGGCGGATTCGAACGACATCCGCGTCCGGGTGCTCGGTTCAAAGAAGAGCACCGCGAGGATCTTCCCCTCCAGGGCATGGCAGTCAAACTTTTTTTCATCAATCTGCCGCGCATGATCCAGCAGTTGATCGATCTCGTTCCGGTCAAAATCCCCGATGGATATAATGTGGTGCGTCGCGACTCCTCCCGTCACGTGTGTACGATCATATTCCCTTCCTGCCCTAATTACCTATCTTTCCCGGGAACCTCCGTCCGATCTCCACCGGTTTCATGCCGGACTCTCGCCGATCTCCTGCCGATCATCGGTTGGTTTCTTTACGCCGGGAGGTTCGCGGGCAATGCCGCACGGGAGCACCCCGGCACCGGACAGGAATGCTAATATTCCTTCGTTACGCATTTTTATATAACCAGTCAGTTAACTGCTGACCGCCGGGTGAAACGGGCGGGCGAGGATATCCGCCGTCGCCCACAAGAGACAGCATTTTCCAGGGAGAATACCAGTGCAGATACCAATAGCGCGACCGGTCATCGGTCAGGATGAGATCTCAAGTGTGTCAGAAGTGCTCGCTTCCGGGATGCTCGCACAGGGCGAACGGGTAGCCGAGTTCGAGAGAAAGTTTGCCGATTACTGCGGCACCACGTACGGTGTGGCGACCAACAACGGCACTGCCGCACTTCACGCGGCGCTCCTTGCCGCCGGCATCGGTCCGGGCGACGAGGTGATCGTACCGGCGTTCTCGTTCGTCGCCACCGCGACTGCGGTCTCCATGTGCGGCGCGATACCGATCTTCGCCGATGTGAACGACGAGACGTATACGATCCGACCGGACCAGATCACCGACCGGATCACCCCGAAGACGCGGGCGGTGATAGGCGTCCACCTGTTCGGGCAACCGTTCGAGGTCCGGGCAGTGCAGGAGATCTGCGAGTCGCACACCTTAAAACTGATCGAGGACGCGGCGCAGGCGCACGGGGCGCTCTACGATGGCGTGAA
>JAQTSH010000280.1:0-1775 GCA_028711405.1 Methanoregula sp. | reverse complement strand
CCACGCGAACGTGGCACGCCAGGTCTTTGCCGCACAAAAATCCGTCTTCATCGAGAAGCCCATCTGTGCCACCTCCGCCGAGGCGAAGGACCTGATGAAGGCAGCTCCTTCGGGCATCACGATCGGCGTCGGGCATATCGAGCGCTTCAACCCGATCGTAAACGAGATCCGGCGGATCACAAATAAACCCCTCTATATCGAGATGAAGCGGCACAACCCTGCCTCCGCCCGGATCACCGGGAGTTCTGTCGTTGAAGACCTGATGATCCACGATATCGATATCCTGTTAAACGTCTTCTTCCCTGCCCCGTGCCACATCCACTCCGTGGGCAACGCGGACGTCTGTTCCGTGCTCATGGAATGCGGGGAGGTGCCGGTCGTGCTGTCTGCGAGCCGGAAATCCTCAAAGAAGATCCGGCTCCTGTACGTCGAGGAGGAGGAGTTCACGGTAGAAGGGGATTTCATGTCCCAGGAGATCACGATCTACCGGAAGCCGGGCAGGTACCAGTTCGAGGAGGAGCGGTACGTGCAGGAGAACATCATCGAGAAGGTGATGGTGAACAAGACCGAGCCGTTGAAAGCCGAGCTCGCGACGTTCATCTCCTGCGTGAACAAGGCGGAACCGTTCCCGATCACGCCGGCACAGGCGATCCGGAACCTGGAAGTGAGCGAGACCATCCGCGCCGGGTTCAGTCATGGGGCGTCGCTGTGACGCTCGAGGCGTTGTTAGCGAAGCGCGGGGCGATCCGGAAGGTGGGCGTGATCGGCATGGGATACGTAGGGATCCCGGCGGCTGCGCTTATTGCGGATGCGCCCGGGATCGAGAAGGTCTACGGGTTCCAGCGCGACTCACCCACCTCCGGCTACAAGATCGCGATGCTGAACCGGGGCGAGAGCCCGCTCAAGGGGGAGGAGCCGGGGCTGGAAGCACTCTTACACTCCGTCGTGGGCAAAAAAAAGTTTGAATGCACGTCGGATTTCTCAAAAATCGGGGGACTGGACGCGGTGACACTCTCGATCCAGACGCCTTTTTTGAACAAGGACGATCTGCTGCCGGACTTCTCTGCCTTAAAAGACGGAATCCTCCAGGTGGGCAGGTACCTGAAACCGGGGATGCTGGTCGTCCTCGAATCGACGATTACGCCCGGCACCACGACCGGGTTTGCCCGTGAGATCCTCGAATCGGAATCCAGCCTCGTCGCAGGACAGGACTTTGCCCTTGCGCATGCACCGGAACGGGTGATGGTCGGCAGGTTGTTGCGCAACATCCGCGAGCACGACCGGATTGTCGGGGGGATCGATCCGGTGAGCACCCGGCGGGCGGCTGAACTCTACTCGCAGGTGCTGACGAAAGGGACCGTGATCCCGATGACGGCGACGGCGGCTGAGGTGACAAAGACCGCCGAGAATACGTTCAGGGATCTCCAGATCGCCGCGATCAACGAGCTGGCGCTCTACTGCGAAGCGATGGGAATCAATGTGTATGATGTCCGGACCGGCATCGACAGCCTGAAGGGGGAGGGGATCACCCGGTCTCTCCTCTACCCGGGTGCCGGCGTGGGAGGGCACTGCCTGACCAAAGACACATACCATCTCGAACGGGGCGTGCAGCAGCTGGGCAGGGATCTTCTGGACTATCCGAAGGACGAGCCCTCGCTCTTTGTGCTCGCCCGGCGGATCAACGACTTCATGCCCCGGCATATGTACCGGCTGACCGTGGATGCGCTGGCACGGGCGGGACGACCGGTCAAAGGTGCCCGTGTAGCGATTCTCGG
>JAQTSH010000279.1 GCA_028711405.1 Methanoregula sp. | reverse complement strand
CCTGACCCGATCGCGTTGTATTCGCCGGCAAAAATCCCGTACTGGTTCGCCCAACCGGACTGGGTGGTGTAGACCTGCACCGGATAGATCGGGTGCGTGAGTGACTGGTTTGCTGTGATCGTCAGTTGTTTGGAGGGGAGCACATCATACCCGGATGCCATGATCTGGCGGTAGAGCGTCTGGTCTGAGGTGACGAGGGGATTTCCTTTCGCATCTTTTAACGTATAATCCAGCACGACGACATCGCCGGGTTTTACTCCGGATAGACCGGTGATCCACCCGGTTCCCATCGAGGAGACCACCATCAGAATGACAAACAAGACCCCGGCAATGATCGCGAGTGCCTTTGTCAGGTTCTTTGTCTTCTTCTCTCTCTGTTTCTTTTCGCCCATTGTAATAGTCCTCCTTATTATGTCATTGGTCAATCGTCATAAACTATTCCGCTTTGTGCGGACACGGTTAAATTACATAATGAGATGTTTTCTTTGGCTCTTCTCCAAGTTTAGGATTTTTGACCATATAAAAAACTTCGGCTCTTATCCGGTCGTGGAAAAAGAACCTCATCGCTATTTACCGTGGGTAAGATGGAAGATTGAGTTAGGACCTGCATGCAATCCCTGTAACCATGGAACGCGGAATTTTGGGATCCGGTACGGAACCGGTGCAAGGCATCCAAAAATTCCATTATCCTGGTTCCGGAACTCCGCCGAAATTATTATTTTGAATCTATGGGAAAGCTCACGCTGGCTGTCAGCAAATCTCCGTTCGAGCGTAGGATCGCAAAATTCCAGTGCCAAAAAAACAAACGCCGGACAGATCCCATTTTGTCAAAACCCCCGACGCCACCCTCGCGCCCTGTTCGTCAATCATCTGATAATTCAAACTTCATTTTACCGTAGCAGAATTTATTCATTCAGACTCATCCCCGGAACGCGCCTATAATAGTATGTCAAAGGGCGCCCCGACACAGAACAGATGTCAGAACAAAAACAAAACAAAAAACAAGGAGGAAAAAATATGGCAGATTTCGTACAGAGCACAAATGTAAAGAGCGCAGTCCGCGAACTTGCGAACCCGATCGGGAACGTAACGGCGTTCAACACGATCGTCCAGTCGGTCATCACGACAACCCCATTCGGGTGCGTCGCATACATGACCGCAGGGGTCAACCACAACCCTGTGGAGAAGACAAAAGAAACATACACGGCATGGTTCGTCTACGAAGACGAAGCCGCAAACAGCGTCGGTTACACCGTGGAACGGTTCAACACCATCGCAGGATTCAACACGGGAGTCGGTCTCGTGATGGCAAACACGGCGATGGCAACCGCACACAACGGGACTACTATCCACGACCCGGAGGAGGACGGGTTCTCCGCGACCCTGAAGTGTCACGACCCGAATGGTGAGATATACTCCGTGACCTTCACCCGGGGCCAGATCGGCGTCTCATCCTACTCGGATGACGCGATTCTCGCAACGGTCGAGACCTGGGCAGACACCGTCACAGAACTCGCGTGAAGTGATGGCAATGGAGAATGATCTCATCATCACCGGGGCGTTTCTCGGCGTCGGGCTGCTCGCCTTCGTGATCATCCCCGGGCTCCTGGTCATCTGGGACCGGGTCCTCGATCACATGGAGTGGTAAAGGATCCGACAGAGAATAACCGGGGCAGGGGGGAATTAATCCCCTGCTACGGTTTTTACAATTAACCTGTTAATCCAAATCGTTAGTTCCCCCACACCATCCCTTTCATCACTACAACCAGCATCCCGAAAAACCCCTCTCATACGTGCCGAACCCTCAAACTCAACAACCTCAATCTCACCCATCAACGCCGAAAGTCAGCCCCGCACCGGTACTGGCAATGAGGCGATCGGACGTGCGGGATTCGGAGAGGGAAAAGTCTGGCGAGGTTGATAGAATATGGGGGAGGATTTAATATCTGGCGATGAGATGTAATTCTGGTGAAATATGTCAACAGTGGAGATTAAAACGGTCGATGCCCAGGGGCGGATCATCCTGCCGAAATTATGGCGGAACCGGCTCAGGACCAATTCCGTTATCGTTATTGACGAAGATGACCGGCTGGAGATCCGACCAGCGGATGCCGATCTATCGCGGTTTGTGGATGCCGTGGAAGTTGACGTGGAACATTTTGAAGATTACCACAAGCTAAGAAAAGGTCTGAGAAAAGATGCGGTTCATTGATGCCAATGTCTTCATCTATGCAGTCCTGAAACCAAAGACGACACTGCCAGAAGCAGTCCTGCAAAAGAAGACCACGGCAAAAGAGATCTTCCTGCGGGTGAATGCCGGCGAGCCCGTCACCACAACAACCGTACACTTAAGCGAAGTAGCAAACGTGCTGGAAGATGCTGCGGGAATATCATTTGCAGCTGACCTCCTTTCAGCGATCCTCACAAAACCCACCATCAATATTGAGCCGGTATCAGCCGACGATTACCGGGAAAGTATCCGGCTCGCCCAGAAAAGTGCCATCAGCATTAACGATGCTCTTGCCGTACTCATCATGTAACGGCAGGGGATTCGTGAGATCTATACCTTCGACCGGCATTTTAAACAGGTGAAGGTCAGGACCGTGCAGGAATAGTTCCTACGGCATAAACGAATTATTGTTCCTGTTCAGTCGGATGAAATGGGGACATATCAGATGATGCATCAAGCGGTTTGAAAAATAAGTCAAAATAGGAAAGTTCAGGCATAGAGTTTTTCTTTTTTTGCAATTTTTATGGCTTCGCGGATTAGTTCACGCCCTTCTTTTGTTATTTTTGGGTTCTCCATGTATTTGAGAAACCTCCGGGCGTCCTCTCCCTCCAGCACCAGCCCAATCTCGATTGGTTTTGCCATCCTGTTCACCCCGGTTTTTTTAGCATTATATTCCCACAGAACTATTTGAATTGTTGCGAACGGTCACAACGGCGGATAAATCTGGCTGATAATCTGCAAAAAAAACGATCCGCACACAACCGCCCCCTCGCGTTGGGCATGGCAGGCATCCAAATCTCCCATTTACGGGCTCATATTTTCCCCCTTTTGGGGATAAAAGTGTCTTAATCGGGAAAAACCGTGTCCTTTCTTTTATGAAACCTTCAGTTTGTTCCTGTTTTGACGGTTTAGGGGGCATATTGGTGCCGGAAAAAATCTCTTTTAGGCTCTATTGGACGGGCAATCACCGGCACGATCGACCTACAGTCCCTGTAACCGTGGAACGGGGAATTCTGTTTCACGACCCTTATCTGTCCGGACAATGAAATATAGAGAAGAATATGCCGGTCGGGGAAGTGCGGGACGGACCTGTAA